>NZ_JAQUHV010000012.1 GCF_028681615.1 Sulfuricurvum sp. | reverse complement strand
TCTTTCACAATCATTAATTAGAGCAATGATATCTTACCCTACGTTAAAGTTTTGTAAACCTATTTTTAGGGTACAATTATTTTTCATAAATTTATCACAACTTAGGTTAACCATGCAAATTGACGAAACACTTCTACAACGTTTAGAAAAACTCTCTTATCTTCAAATTCCCGAAGAGCAGCGGGAAGATATGATATCGCAGCTCAGTGAAATCGTTTCGTTTGTCGATAATCTCTCCGAATTAAATACCGACGGCATCAGTGCGACATTTGCGATGTCCGATGTTTCCACATCCCTGCGAGAAGATATCGGGGTAGTCGATCGTGCTATCAATGATGATATTTTGGCACATGCACCTCATGCTCAAGAGCATTTTTTCATCGTTCCAAAGATTATCGAGTAATCCATGACACATATCTACGGGATTAAAAATTGCGGCAGTGTTAAAAAAGCCCTTCAGTTTTTTGATACCCATGCTTTGCCGTATACCTTTCATGATTTCAAAATATCACCCGTTTCCAGAGAAAAAATTGAATCATGGTTAAAAAAATCCGATATGTCTGTTTTGCTTAATAACAAAGGGACAACCTATCGAACACTTGGCATAAAAGCGTTGGAGCTGGATGACAATGGTAAAATAGAATGGATGAGTAATCATAATCTCCTCCTCAAACGCCCTATTATCGAGTATGGCGATCAGCTCGTCGTCGGTTACGATCAATCTCACTACGAAGGAATATTTCAATCATGAATTCAGCATTAGATATTTATAAACTCCTCAAAAGTGTTGTCGCCTACAAAGCGTCCGATCTCCATTTGGTCAGTCGTTCTGAACCGCAAATTCGTATTGATGGCCGTCTTGTTGCTCTTAACCTCCCTGTTCTTGACGGTCGGGAAATTGAAGAAATGGGATATTCTCTTCTTACTGAAAAACAGAAAAAAATGTTTGAAGAGAATAATGAACTTGACTTTTCAATCGTTATTCCCGATGTAGGCCGATTCCGTGCCAACTATTATCGAACCATGGACGATATCGCCTGCGCATTTCGTATCATTCCCGTTATCATCCCATCCCTTGATGATTTGAACGCGAAAAAAATCTTTAAAGAGATCATCAAACGAGAAAAAGGGCTTATTCTCGTTACCGGTCCGACCGGAAGCGGTAAATCGACCACATTGGCAGCCATGCTCAATGAGATCAATATGACTGAAGCACGTCATATCATTACCGTTGAAGATCCTGTCGAGTTTGTCCATACCAATAAAAAATCGCTCTTTTCCCATCGTAATATCGGTACCGATACAAAAAGTTTCTCTGCTGCATTAAAATACGCGATGCGTGAAGACCCGGATGTTATTCTCATCGGGGAGATGCGTGACCGTGAAACCATTTCTGCAGCACTCACGGCTGCGGAAACAGGGCATTTGGTTTTTGGAACTCTCCATACCAATTCGGCACCGCAAACGATCAACCGTATCATCGACGTATTTTCCGGAGATGAACAGCCGCAAGTCCGCGCACAGCTTTCAACTTCCCTCATCGCCGTAATCGCACAAGCTCTTTTACCGAAAATCGGAGGAGGACGTATCGCGGCACAAGAAGTCATGATCACGAATCCTGCAATTGCCAACTTGATCCGTGAAGACAAAGTACATCAGCTTTATTCTCAAATGCAGTTAAATCAGCAAGGTACGAGCATGACGACTCAGACACAAGAGATCATTGAATTCCTTCGTAAAAAAATCGTAAGCAAAGATATCGCATTACAATACTCTAATAAGCCGGATGAGTTGCTTCGACTTATCAGTTCTATGTAATTTTTCCCCTAGCCGGGGAGAATATCTTAAAAATTATTTCAAAAATCAAACCGCTTCAATGCTTTTATGCGATATAGACCTCACAATATCTTATAATTCATCATTATGAAATATGAACATTTGCTTAAACAACATCATCTCAAAGCGACACCGCAGCGTATAGCTATCATCGGACTAATGCAACGTGAAGGGCATATAAGTATCGATGATCTTTACAGTGCTATCCGTAATAAATTTTCGTCTATCTCACTTGCAACACTGTATAAAAACGTTCATACAATGATGAATGTAAGTTTGATACGTGAAGTAAAAATCCCGGGTCAAAAAACAAAATATGAGATAGAAAAAGAGTCTCATGCTCATGTCATGTGTAAAATATGCGGAGAACTCAAAGATATCCCCTTTAATCCCTCAACATTGATAAAAGATACGATAGATGTCAGTCAATATGCAGCGGATGAAGTAGCGATTGTCGTTTCGGGTGTTTGTCCGGTCTGTCAGAAGAAATAAAAAGAGCAAACGAACATCCCTGTTCACCCTGAGCCAGTGGAAGGGTGTTCATGGTTCGACAAAACAAGGGTACCGCTCGCAACGCGATGTTTCATTGAGCTCACCACGAACGATTTTTTTAGCGATGTGCTTCTTTGAGCGTATCGGCAATTAAGAATGCAAGTTCAAGTGATTGATCCGCATTGAGACGAGGGTCACAATGGGTATGATAACGGCTTTTGAGATTATCTTCCGTAATCTCAAACGATCCCCCTAAACACTCGGTGACATTTTTACCTGTCATTTCCAAATGAACCCCTCCGGCATACGTACCTTCGGATTTATGAACTTGGAAGAATTGTTTCATCTCTTTAAGGATTGAATCGACAGGACGTGTTTTATAACCGGCACTGGTAATGGTATTTCCATGCATCGGATCACAGCTCCAAAGAACTTTTTTCCCTTCACGTTCGATCGCACGTATCAATGCAGGCATTCCGTCACCCACTTTGTCAGCTCCCATACGTACAATAATATTTAATCGTCCCGCTTCGTTATTAGGATTCAATATATCGCATAAACGGACCAAATCTTCCGGATCCATGGACGGACCTGCTTTTACCCCTATCGGATTTTTGATACCGCGCATAAACTCAACATGGGCACCGTCAAGTTGACGGGTACGGTCACCGATCCACAACATATGAGACGATACATCGTACCATTCTCCTGTAAGGGAATCTTGTCGGGTAAACGCCTCTTCATAATTTAGAAGCAATGCTTCATGAGAGGTATAAAAATCGGTCTCTCGTAGCGTTCGGTAAGTATCCGAAGTAATACCGCATGCTGCCATAAAACGGAGAGAATCATCGATTTGACGTGAGAGTTCATCGTATTTTTTGGTCATCTCGTTTTGTCCGACGAAACCGAGGTTCCACGCATGGACCTGATGTAAATCGGCTAATCCGCCCGATGCAAATGCACGAAGCAGATTAAGGGTTGCCGCTGATTGGTTATATGCTTGAACCATACGATACGGATCAGGAACACGGGCAGTTTCAGTGAAATCGACCCCATTAATGATATCGCCGCGATAGCTCGGAAGACTAATTCCGTCAATCGTTTCAAAATCGGATGAACGAGGTTTGGCGAATTGTCCGCCTAAACGCCCTACTTTGACAACGGGAACTCCCCCTGCAAATGTCATGACTACGGCCATTTGCATCATTACTTTAAATGTATCACGAATGTTGTGCGCATGAAATTCTGAAAAACTCTCTGCACAATCGCCCCCTTGAAGAAGAAATGCTTTTCCTTCACATACTTCGGCAAAGTTTTTCTTGAGGATACGGGCTTCGCCTGCAAAAACAAGAGGAGGATAATTGCGAAGCTGTGATTCGATCTGCTCCAAAGCTGCCGTATCCGGATACGTCGGTTGCTGTTTAATCGGTTTTTCTCTCCAGCTGGATCGGCTCCATGTACTCATATCATCTCCTGTGTGCTCTCGCACCATAATTATTAGTTCACGAATTTTATCCTTTTATCCTAAAAGAGGACTGATTGAGAGGATCAAAAGTTATATTTATGTTAGAAAAAGTATAATGGCATTACTTTTAGAAAGTTAAATACTCACCTTTTCCTTCATTGATTAATGAAGTATTTGAACATTCAAAACACATATAAGGTCAAATGGTGGAAACCAACCAAGTCAACCCTTTACTTATCCTTTTTTGCAAAGAACTCACGATACAACTTGAGTCACTCAGTAACTTACAAGAAAGCATTACCCCTACAGAATTTTCTGAGCTCATTTCTAATGCCACCCACGAAGTTTTAGAATCGTACACGTCAGGAGAGTTTGATTTGCTGGCCTATCGCGGCACCGGGTCGGAAGAGTACAAGGAACTTGCACGAAGAAGTATTGATTCATATTCAGCCAGTAACACAAAAATCGGTGAAATTACCGACAAACATGCACAGTTACTGAATGAAACTGCTACATCCAAGTTGATTGATTTTGGTACAATTTCCGAAAAATTCAATGCCATTCAAGATCATTTAAATGATGAAGTTTCCCGTGCCAATGATGTGATACATACCCTGATGGAACAAGTCAAAACGTTAGAAATAAAGACTTCTCTCGATCCGCTGACGAAAGCATATAACCGTTATGCTCTTCATGAATATTTAAGAGCCGTCCTTGAAAAGGAAAAGCTGGATTACGATATTTTTGCACTTATGATCGATGTAGATGACTTTAAATTTATTAATGACCGGTTCGGCCATATTGCCGGAGATAAAGTCCTTATTTTTATCGTGAAACTTTTCAAAAAAGCATTACGCGACGGTGATCGTGTGTATCGATTCGGCGGGGAAGAATTTATTATTCTCCTCAATCGTACCGACTCAGCGGGTGCTCAACTGGTAGCGGAACGGCTGTTAAATCTCTGCCGCAACAATAAACCGTTGTTTCAAAATCAACAAATTCCGGTGACACTAAGCATCGGGCTTACTAAAATCATCGAAGGCGACACGATCGATGCAATTATCAATCGTTCGGATGTTGCCTTATACCGGGCAAAAAAGAACGGTAAAGACCGTCTCGAAATGGAGTTTTAATGGATATGAATTATTTTGACGTTGCTGTTGGTTCAGTTATTTTACTGTTAGGGCTCAAAGGGTTGCTCAACGGTTTTTCCAAAGAGGTTTTTGGGATGGTCGGTATTGTGGGAGGCGTCTATGTCGCTTCCCATATCGGCGGATTCATGGGGAGATTTTTAAGTGACAATCTTTTCCACTTTGAAACGTCGACTGCGATCAATCTGGTCGGTTTTGTTTTTGCCTTAGGGATATTTTGGTTGCTCATGGTTGCTCTCGGCGCCGGGTTTAAAAAATTAAGTACACTTAGCGGTTTAGGGCCACTCGATCGAGTACTCGGTTTTCTTGTTGGAAGCAGTAAATTTTTCTTTATTATCTCTATTATCGTTTATGCTCTATTTAGCGTTACCGCAATTAAAGAGAATTTTGAGCCGAAAATGGCAAATAGTATTTTTTACAAACCGATGTTTGCGACAGGAGATTTTATTCTTCATATCGAGACAAATGATGTCAAATCACTCGTGGGGGATGAAAATCAAACCAAGCACAATGATTCCAGTGTAGAGTCAAAAGATGAAACCAAGAAAGATGCTGCCAAAGAAAAACATACAAAACACGGATCGAAAAAGGAACAATAGTTTATGAACTCTTATACCGATTTCACTGAAAGAACCATTGAATATAACAAGCTTTTAAGTGACTTCAAACAGTTACTAAAAGTTAATGGTCTCAAATTTACTATCCAGCGTGAAGTCATTCTGGAAATGCTTTATAACTCGGATGAGCATCTCACCCCTGAGGGGCTCCATCATCTGATTCAAGAGAAACACCCCGATCTTAATACCGGGATCGCAACGGTTTATCGGACGTTATCCCTATTAGAAGAGTCCGACATGGTCACTTCGCTCTCTTTCGGAGCACAAGGTAAAAAATATGAATTGGGGGCAAAAGATCATCATGACCATATCATTTGTACCACTTGCGGCAGCATCACCGAGTTTGTGGATGAAGCAATCGAAGAGCGTCAACAAAAGATCGCCGAAGAATTAGGTTTTATCATGCAAGAGCACTCTATGCAGATATACGGCATTTGCAAAAATTGCCAAGAAAAATCCAAAAAATAAACAAAGACAAGGAAATACATTGGCATTTGAAAACCAATACGTTCAACAACGGATCGAAAAAGCTGAAGCACTCAGAGCTCTCGGAATCGACCCTTATGCAAACAATTCTAACCGAAATACGACGATCGATAAATTTCATAACGTTAACTCCGATTTGTTTCAGAGTGAAGAGAAACGTGATGAACACCGTCATTACACCGTAGCCGGTCGGATCAAGCTCTATCGTTTAATGGGAAAAGCGAGTTTTCTTAAAATCGAAGATGAAAGCGGCATGCTCCAAATTTACGTCGCACGTGACAATCTCCCTGAGAATTTTTATAACGATGTGTTTAAAAAACTGATCGAAGTCGGTGATATCATTGAAGTAAGCGGCTATCCGTTTATCACACAGCACGGTGAACTCTCTTTGCATGCAGACACCCTGAAAATATTGACCAAAGCCATCTCTCCCCTGCCGGAAAAATTCCACGGGATTCAGGATAAGGAGATGCGCTACCGCCAACGCTACCTTGATCTGATCATGAACTCCGAAGTGCGAAAGACATTTCATATCCGTTCGAAAGTAATCAGTCTTACCCGACGCTTTTTTGAGGACAAAGGGTTTTTGGAAGTTGAAACACCGATGATGCACCCCATCGCAGGCGGAGCCAATGCAAAACCGTTTGTAACGCATCATAATGCCCTCGGAGTCGATCGCTATCTTCGTATTGCTCCTGAGCTTTACCTCAAACGTCTTATTGTAGGGGGATTTGAAGCGGTATTTGAGATCAATCGCAACTTCCGAAATGAGGGGATGGATGCGACGCATAATCCTGAATTTACCTCTATCGAGTTTTACTGGGCATATAAAACCTACAAAGATTTAATTGAGATTACTAAAGAGTATTTTGAATATCTCTTCGATCATCTTGATTTGCCGAAACGCCTCCCGTACGGTGAACTTGAAGTCGATTTTGATCAATTTACCGAGATCGAATTGGTTAAAAGTCTCAGTGTTATCGGCGGCGTTCCTGAAAATATCGTCAATGATAAAGAAGCCATTTTGGCATTCTTGAAATCGAAAAATCTAGAAGCCAATGCGGCGATGAATCTCGGTCAGCTCCAAGGGGAATTATTTGATGAATTCGTTGAAGCCAAACTGATCAATCCGACGTTCATCACCCATTACCCGGTTGAGATTTCACCTCTTGCACGCCGCAATGATGAGCGTCCTGAGTTGACCGACCGCTTTGAGCTTTTTATCGCTGGACGTGAAATTGCAAACGCTTTTAGCGAATTAAATGATCCTGTAGATCAATTGGAACGATTTGAAGGACAAATGGCCGCTAAAGACTCGGGCGATGATGAAGCCCATGAGATGGACGAAGATTTCGTCACGGCACTTAGCTACGGTATGGCTCCGACTGCAGGACAAGGGATCGGTATCGATCGCCTCGTCATGATGCTGACCAACCAACACTCTATCCGGGATGTATTGCTCTTCCCGGCAATGAAACCGATACAACACAACCAAATCAACAACGGAGAAGAAGAATGAGTTTCCTTAAAGAATTCGATAACGAAATTTACACCCTATGTGAGCAAGAGCTCGAACGTCAAAGCGACCATTTGGAGATGATCGCTTCAGAAAACTTTACCCTTCCGGCCGTAATGGAAGCGATGGGTTCGGTATTTACCAACAAATATGCGGAAGGCTACCCGGCAAAACGTTACTACGGCGGATGCGAATACGCTGACGGTGTCGAACAGCTTGCGATTGATCGTGCATGTGAATTGTTCGGATGTAAATTTGCGAATGTTCAACCTCATTCCGGTTCTTCCGCAAACGGTGCCGTGTATGCAGCGCTTCTCCAAGCGGGAGACAAGCTCCTCGGTATGGATCTCAGCCACGGCGGACATTTGACACACGGTTCAAAAGTAAGCTTTTCAGGAAAAAATTACCACAGTTTTTCCTACGGTGTAGAGCTTGACGGACGCATCAATTACGATCGTGTCATGGACATCGCGAAAATCGTTCAACCGAAAATCATCGTGTGCGGTGCATCTGCCTATGCCCGTGAGATCGATTTCGCCAAATTCCGTGAAATCGCCGATGCGGTCGGAGCAATCTTGTTTGCCGATATCGCCCACATCGCAGGTCTTGTCGTTGCAGGCGAGCATCCAAGCCCGTTCCCGTATGCGGATGTTGTCACAACAACGACGCACAAAACGCTTGCAGGCCCTCGCGGCGGTATGATCATGACCAACGATGAAGAAATTGCTAAAAAAATCAATTCTGCAATTTTCCCTGCACTTCAAGGCGGACCGTTGGTACATGTTATCGCGGCAAAAGCGGTAGGATTCAAATACAACCTATCACCTGAGTGGAAAGTCTATGCCAAACAAGTGAAAGCAAATGCGGCAGTCCTTGCTGACGTGTTAATGAAACGCGGCTATGATATCGTCAGCGGCGGTACCGATAACCACCTTATCCTCGTTTCCTTCCTGAACAAACCGTTCAGCGGAAAAGAGGCCGATGCGGCACTCGGACGTGCAGGTATCACCGTTAACAAAAATACGGTTCCGGGTGAAACTCGTTCTCCGTTTGTTACATCCGGTGTCCGTATCGGAAGCCCGGCTTTGACTTCACGCGGGATGAAAGAAAAAGAATTCGAAATTATTGCCAATAAAATTGCCGATGTTTTGGACGATATTGAAAATATCGAGAAACAAGCCGCGATCAAAGAAGAGCTTCAAGCTTTAGCACGCGGATTTATTATCTATAAACAACCAACGTATTAAGGAGTCCGCCCATGACATCGATGGATATGAAACTGATTAAAATGATTTCGGACCATTATTGGCTGAAACATGACAACGTCGTCAATAAAATCGATTTCAAGGGGCGCACTTTTTTTAACAAATATGAAAAAATCGACAAATCCCTGACGCAGGCAATTATTGACCAGCACTTAAAAGGGCAGATCACCGTTGCCCATTCACTGATCAATAAATTTGACAAAGTCGAAAATATCGTTATCGATTATAACGGTACCGACCCTCAACGTTTTTACCACAAAGCGCAGCTTTTGTTACGTGAAGAGGGATTTATCAACTTTACCGCTTTTGAGACCAAGACCCCCGGGCATCTTCATGTCTATATCCACAAAGGACATACGACTTTACAAGAAGCCAACCAACTGGGTAAAATGATTTCTATGAAATTGGCCGCAAAACAACCGAAACAGTGGAGAATGTTTCCGACACTCGACTTGCCATCGGAATACAATATTCTCAACCTTCCCTATGAAGTCTACGCTAAAGAGCGCGGTGCTTCATGGTCGAAGCATATGTAACTCGACAATCTATAACTATTACACCTAAGGAATGGGACAAAGATGGAAGAAAAAAACGAACTCAACGATATTATCCTCAATAAAAGCGGATCAGGATCAAACAGTAAAAAGCTGTTGTTGGCAATTGCGGCATTAACTCTAATTCTCATCATTGTATTGGTGATTATGAATTCGCTCAAAACCCAAACCGAAGAGCAGCCTCCGCATGCAGCAGTTCCGCCGACACCGTCTGCACCGACTGAAATCGTTGATGATCCTCTCTTTGAGCCGGTAGAAGTAATCCAAGAAGGGGGCAATGAAACCTCTGCTCAAGACTTGGGGAAAATAGCACAAAAAATCAAACAGGAGTCATTTCAAAACACTCCGGCAGAACAACCGAAAGCTGAAACACCGAATACTCCGGCTCCTCAAGCTAAAACTCCGGCACCAAGTACCCCTGCTCCTGTAGCTGCAGCACCGAAAGCTGAAGTCAAGCCTTCCCCTGCCCCAAAAGCAGAACCGAAACCGACTGTTGTAAAAAGTGCACCTAAAGCTGCAGAACCGGTAATCAATACCCCAACGATTAAAAATGCCAAACCGGTTGAACCGAAAAAAGTGACAGAAACTAAAAAAACAGCCGTACCTGAAACAAAACCATCTGCCGCAGTTACTCCAAAACCGGCTGAAAAGCCGGCTGCGAAAGCAACTGCAGATACTGAGGGAACGTATTTCATCCAAGTGGGATCTTTCTCTAAAGAACCGAATAAAGCATTGTTCGATCGTCTCAATGCAAGCGGATTGAAATATATTACCGTACCGAGCGGTTCAGCAACCAAAGTTATGGTCGGACCTTTCCAAGGTGAAAAAGCAGCACGCGACGTACTCGGAACCGTTCGTAAGAACATCGAAGCCGGCGCATATATTACAGGGAAATAATGTGATTACATCGCGCCATTTTTCTCTCGATCAATTTGCCCCTATTGCCGTGTATGAAAAGGCTAAAACCCTTTTCCCCGGTGAAGTAAGTTTTTTATTTGAGAGTGCCGGAAACAGTGAAGGCAATTATACGATTATCGTAATCGGTGCACGTGAACGTCTCACCTATGCCGACAGAAAAACTTCCTACATCGATGCAGAAGGATTAACGCATCAGCTCGATGTTTCTCCGTTTGAATTTTTGAAAGAGTATTATCGCAAACTCGACCAGAATGCATATCGCGAACGTGCACGTGCCTTGAAAGTGGGGTATATCGACGGATTTATCGGATTTATCGGATACGATATGGTGCAAGTTTTCGAGCATGTTCTCGAAGATTATATGAGTGGGCTTGTCGATCAGACACAAACGCCGGATATGGATTTGATTCTTCCGAAACTTACCCTCGTCGTTTCGCATAAAAATGCGACGATCACTTTGATGAGCTGTCTCGATACAATGATAAGCCGTTTCGAAGAGATCGAAACGACACTCAAAGCCCCTTATCACTACACGCCTCTCAAAGCAATAGCCGACGATAAAGGGGGCGAATTTATCCATACCAAAGAGAAATTTTTCTCTATGGTGGATGAATCCAAAGAGATGATTAAAAGCGGGGATGTTTTCCAAATCCTGATGACAAACCGCTATATCCGTCATGCCAAGGTAGATCCATTTAGTTTTTACCGTATTTTGAGACTTAAAAACCCTTCTCCGTATATGTATTTAATGGAGTATGAGGATTTCAGTATCGTCGGCAGTTCTCCTGAAGTGATGGTTCGTTTGAGCGACGGCGATATCTTGCTCCGACCGATCGCAGGAACCCGTAAACGAGGAATCAATAAAAAACGGGATTTGGAACTCGAAGAGGAACTCCTCTCCGATCCGAAAGAGCTCGCAGAGCATTTGATGCTGATCGATTTGGGGCGTAACGATGTCGGGCGAGTCGCAAAGACCGGAACGGTTAAAGTCGAAGAGATGATGCACGTAGAGCGCTATTCGCACGTTATGCATATCGTCTCGGACGTACATGCCCAAATCGCCGACGATAAAGATATGTTTGATCTTCTCGCCGCGACTTTTACCGCCGGAACCATGACCGGTGCGCCTAAAATCCGTGCGATGGAGTTAATCGCCCAGTTTGAAGGGGTAAAACGAGGCTTTTACAGCGGTACGATCGGCTATTTCGGATTCGATGGCAATATGGACAGTGCGATCACGATCCGCACCGCCCTTATCAAGCCTGACTACGTGATTTTGCAAGCGGGTGCCGGTGTCGTTGCCGACTCCGTTCACGAACTCGAATACCTCGAAGTCACCAACAAACTCGGCGCACTTACAAGCACGCTGGATGATCTGGTCGATCCCCTATGAAACTCTTTAGCATCTTCGGTGATCCGGTACACCATTCACGCTCACCGTTGATGCATAACAGCGTCTTTAAAAGACTGGGCGTCAGTGCTTGCTACTCACGAACCCATCTTAGTGACGGCACACAATTACGCAATGTTTTT
Organism: Sulfuricurvum sp.; assembly: GCF_028681615.1. Lineage (NCBI taxonomy): Bacteria > Pseudomonadati > Campylobacterota > Epsilonproteobacteria > Campylobacterales > Sulfurimonadaceae > Sulfuricurvum > Sulfuricurvum sp. The sequence continues at coordinate 64,174 of NZ_JAQUHV010000012.1, read as the reverse complement.
GAATCCAAAAAACTCAGCGGCGCCAACGTTACCGTTCCCCATAAAGAAGCGGCCTATGCTCAGTGCGACGAAGTACGCGGAATCGCCAAAACGATCAAAGCCGTCAATACACTCGTCTATGAAAAAGGGAAGCTGATCGGCTATAACACCGATGCAGACGGTTTCATGAGTGCTATCCAGTCATTCGGACCTATCAAAAATGCATTGATTTTAGGCGGCGGCGGGACGGCGCGAGCCCTCTCCATCGCATTGCGCCAAGGTGAGATCACTCCGACCGTCCTCAACCGCTCCTCCGGTCGTTTGGACTTTTTTATCCAGGAAGGGATAAAAGCATACTGCTGGGACGGCTTTACCGCCGATGATTATGATCTTATCATCAACACTACTTCGGCAGGGCTGAGTGATAACGAATTACCGATCCCACGACCGCTGCTTATAGAACTCCTATCGCGTTCAAAAGGGGCTGTCGATGTCATCTACGGCAAAGAGACCCCCTTTTTACGTGAAATCAAAATCAGCGGCCTCCCCTACAAAGACGGTTCCGATATGCTTTTAGCGCAAGGTGTTTTGGCTTCCTACCTCTTTCTCGGCGGGGAATTTTCCCTCAAAACCATCGAAGTGCCTATGCAGCACAGTTTTAGCCTCTAATGAAGATCGACGGACGTTTTTGGCTCACCAAAGATGGGCAAAGTTTTTTAGGGAGCGGGCGGATAGAGCTGCTGGAGCGTATCGATAAGATCGGATCGATCCACGCCGCCGCCAAAGAGATGAAAATGAGCTACAAGGCGGCGTGGGAACGTATCAACGGCATGAATGCCCTCGCCGATCAGCCCCTCATCGAACGGACTACCGGAGGCAAAGGGGGCGGTGGGACGAAACTCACCCCCTATGCCCGTGAACTTATCGCAACATTCCACCGATTTAACGAGCTTCACCGACAGTTTATCGACCGATTTTCGGAAGCGGGCAACGATCCCGAACGTCTGGCACGAATCCTCAGCCGTACGTTCCTCACCACCAGCGCACGCAATCAGCTCCCGAGTGTTCTCAAAGAGATCCATACGAACGGCCTGCATTCCACCCTCACCCTCGCCCTCAGCGGTTCGGACGTCATGCGCTCAACCATCACCGCAAAATCGGTACTTAATATGGGGCTGAGCGTCGGATGCGACACCTACGCGATTATTAAATCGAGTGATATTAGTATCGTCTCTACAGAGCCCTCTTCCGACACCGATGATAATATCCTCTCCGGTACGATCGAAACCCTCGAAACTTCGGGAGACAATATCGAGATCGGATTGCGTCTCAGCGGAGGCACCCTCCTCATCGCCTTGGATAAACAGGACTCTCTCCAAAATCTCAAAGTCGGAATGACTGCTTACGCTATTATCTCTCCTCTTCACATTATTATCGGGCTCTAACACTTTATTAACAAAAATCGGACTAGTTTAAGCCTTTTATTTTATAATGCCGTTATATCTTACAAAACACAACGAAAATGTCACGTTTTTTTGCGAACCGTTTTTGCACAAGTAAATTTGTAATTTTCGTTATATCAAAACAGATACTAAGGAGTTTCCATGAAACTGATTAAAATTGTATTGGCATCCCTCGCGTTTGCCTCCGCACTCGCTGCACAAACGATCACCGTTGCTACTGCCGCCAACATGAAATACGCTGCAAACGACATTGCAAAAGCATTTACTGAAGAGAGCGGAATCGGTGTAAAAATCATCACCGGCTCTTCTGGTAAATTGACTCAACAAATCATGAGCGGTGCACCGTATGATGTATTTCTCTCTGCGGATGTCGAATATCCTGCAAAACTGGCACTTGGCGGCTATACGACAACACCGTCTCAAGTCTATGCTTACGGGTCACTCGTCCTATGGAGCAATACGGGTGTTGATCTCTCTAAAGGGGTAGCCGCTGTTACTGACCCAAAAGTTTCGAAAATTGCGGTTGCAAATCCTAAAACTGCCCCGTACGGTATCGAAGCAATGAATACGATGCACTATTACAAAGTCGACGGGGCTATCGCACCGAAGATCATCACGGCCGAATCCATTTCTCAAGTTGGAAACTATGTATCAACAAAAGCGGTTGACCTAGGATTTATCGCTAAATCTATCGTCCTCTCACCTGAAATGAAAAATGTCGGTCAATGGATTGAAATCGATCCTAAATCGTACAACACGATCGATCAGGCGATGGTAGGACTCAAAAACGGCTCACCTGAAAATCAGATCGCTGCCAAAAAATTCCTCCGATTTATGTCCTCTGCAAAAGCGTTAGAAATTTTAAAAGCGAGCGGCTACGGCTTGCCAAAAAAATAATCGTTCAGCCTCGAATGAGGCGAGCATCAGCAATTTACGTTGCTTGATACACGTTATATCAAAAAATAAATAAGGATAAAAAAATGACAAAATTAAGTATTGCAACCGCACTTGTTCTGGGAACCTGTCTCTTTGCCCAAGCGGCAGATGATTTGGCTTCGGCGTTTAAAGAAGGGAAACTGGACGGTCGTCTCAGAGCCCAATATTTTGTAACCGATTGGGATGATGATAGCAAATACAGCGCAACCGGCTTTGCTGTAGGGGGGAGTTTGATCTACAAAACGGCACCGTTGTACGGATTTAGTTTCGGAACCGGTCTGTATACTACTCAAAATCCGGGCGGATGGACCGAAGCAGAGGATGGAAAATATGCCAATACTTCAAAAGATCTCTTTGCACGTGGTCCGGGATCGGCGTACAACTATGGAGACGGATATGCTGTTTTAGCGCAAGCGTATCTGCAATACGATATCGCCAAAAGCAAAATCAGAGCGGGCCGTATGCTCGTAACGAACCCATGGATGTCACCCAACGATACTAAAATGATCCCGATCGCATATGAAGGGGTCGATTTCGTTTCCAATGATGTTCTCAACACGACTATTCAACTGGACTACATCGAAAAGATCAAAGAGCGCGGTATGGACTATTTCGGAAATATGGCCGAAACACTCGATACACCGACAAAAATCAGTAACTATTATGATACCGGATACGGTACCGCTACGGTTAGACACGGAGACGCGCCCAATGTCAGTGTCGTCGGTGTAACCAATAAATCGATTGACAATCTCGAACTCCAAGGGTGGGTTATGCATTGGCCTGATTTGATCGATCATCTCCGTCTTGAAGCGAATTATGCTCTTGAAGCGGGGGATGTCATCCTCGGATTCGGCGGGTTGTACATGAAACAATACGATCAAGGTGCCGGAAATATTATCCTGCCGAAAGCAAACAATTACGACAGCGACAACAGTGTGGACACCTATCTCTATGCATTGCGTGCAACCGCTAACTATCGTGCGGCTAAATTCCTGCTTGCGACATCGCATACGGACGGCGGCGGAGATATGATCGCTCCATGGCGCGGATTCCCGACACAGGGTTATACCCGCAGTATGACGCAAACCGACTGGAATGCCAATACTACCTCGTATAAAGCAGAATTTGATTACGACTGTGATGCGATCGTACCGGGTGTCAGTACGATGCTCAGCTACGCGTATTATAACCGCGACCCGAGTAAAAAACCCTACCAAAGCATGACAGATAGAGCCTACGGAAACGGCGATACCCGTCAATGGAATTTGGACGTAATTTACAAACTATCCGGCAGTTGGAAAGGGACGGAACTCAAAGCCCGTCTGATGGATCAAAACAATGAAAAATCAACATTGGCAACGGCTGAAACTTCTAACCGCGAAATGCGTTTGGAAGCGAACTACCGTTTTTAATCTATGCCCTCCGGGGCATGAGCAGAGACGACAGGAAGGTTTGTCTGCGGTTATTCAATAAAACCTGTCGTCTCCCCTGATGTTCTATTTGATTTGAACGCGAAAGGAATAAAATCCCTTTCGCTGCGCTTGCCGCTATGGCACTAAAGCTTGCCTCTGTCGAGGCAGAAGTTGATCTTTTATAAAAGGAAATGCAATGAATCTCTTAATGTCTGATGGAAAACCGGTATCGATGTTTAGTTCCTGCGGGACCAAACCGTTTGAACCAGCGAGTATGACACCCAATACCGCTGAAGCCAAAATCGACTTTGTTTATCCCGAAGTCCCTTTTCCCTCGATTCTCCTCTACCAACAATGGGGAGAAGACAACATTCGCAGAATGGTCCGTTACCATCATGGATTATTGAGAAAAAGTACCATCGGGAATTTGTTTCCTGCAGACGATGCGGCGTTTGCCTTTGCAACGGAAAAAACGGCTGATTTTTTCGTCGAAGCACTCGGCGGTGAAAAAGCGTACACTCCGGTACACGGCCACCCTGCTCTTCGGATGCGCCATTTTCATATCACGATCGATGAAAAAGGTCGTGAAATCTGGCTGATGATGTATAAAAAAACGATCAATGACCTCGGGATGCCCAAAGAGCGTATCGAAGAGTTCTGGAACTGGATCGAGCCGCTATCAATCCGGATGATCAACCGACGAACAACAGTCGCACCGATCGAACGTTATCCGTATGCATCGATATGGAATAAAAATAAAATTGAGGAAAATTAAAATGTATTTTTTAAGCTCAATCGTTATATCAGAAAAGATACAATATAAGAATTTCTTATTAAAATTCAAATCTTTCGGCGCATCATTTGGGGTTCACAGTGCCGTGTTGGCGGGAATCGTCTATTTTATGTCAACCCACCCGGTCCTGATGGAACCCCAAGAAGAGAGAGTTATCATCTCCCTTTCGGAGTTTGCCTCCACTACGGGGGATCGAAATATGCTCGAACACTCTATCGTCCAAAAGCAGACACCGAAATCCATTACCGTTCCCAAAGCGAAAACCACACCGAGTGTACCGAATGAAGTGCACACCATTGCAAAAACGACCCCTGAGAGGATGCCGTCATTAACTCCTTCGGTGTCCTCTGAGGCGTCCGCGCCTCTAGCTCCACCTGTTCCCGTCATTTCGGCTCCGCCATCATCACTCATTGATTCTCCTCATAAGAGTGTTTCCTCCGACTCTGAAAACGAATTACCAAGAAACCTAGTTTCCAGCAACGAAATCGGCGGAGCGGCGTTGGGAAATATACGGGCTATGATCGAACATGCAATCACCTACCCCGCAATCGCTCGTAAACTTCGTATCGAGGGGATTGTGGTGGTATCGTTTGTACTTAAACCTAACGGAATTGTTGAAGCCGCAAAAGTGATCACGACCAGCGGCAGTACACTTCTGGACAATAAAGCGATTCAAACGATTTTCAGCCTCAGCGGTGATTACCCCGCATTGGGAAAGACCTTTGAACTGAGTATCCCTATCGCATTTAATTTACACAAATCCTAAAGGAATCCCATGAATACGCTCTCAAAACTCCTCCTCTTATCGGTGATTGTTCTCGCTGCACATGCGAAAACAGTAACAGATATGGATGGACATCCCGTCATACTCCCGGATCAAACCGATCGGGTTTTCGGTTCATCTCCGCCAATGAACTATCTCATCTATGCACTCAATCCGAATAAGATGATCGGATTGAACTTTTCGGCAAAAAATGGCAATAACGGAGCGAATGAAAGCTTTCTCAACCCAAAATTTCTTTCACTACCGGTGATCGGATCGTTTCACGGAGGGGGTCAGAGTATCAATCTTGAAACGTTGATGGCCTATAAACCCCAGCTGGTATTACTGTGGCAAGACGACATGATGGTCCAAACCGTACAACGTGAAATCGAAAAAACCCATCTCCCGACTTTTATGATCCCGTTTCGTGAAGTGAACGACATGCCACGTGCATTTCGTCTGGCCGGAGCGGCAATCGGTGAGAGTAAACAGGCAAATATTTTGGCCAATTACTCTCAAAAAATAATCGATGAAGTCCACACCAGTGTCTCCAAAGTCAAACCGACACGCTACTACTACGCGGAAGGGACCGATGGCCTCTCTACCGAATGCGATACGTCGTTTCATGTCGAAGCGCTCAATTTTGCCGGAGGTGAGAACGTCCATAAATGCCAACAAAGCGGTCTACTCGGTCTGGAAAAAATCAATTTTGAAAAACTCATGACCTACAATCCGGATGTCATTATCGTCCAAAACCGGGCTGTCTATAATGATCTGATCGACGATCCCCTTTGGAAAAATCTAAAAGCACTCAAATCCGGCCGTATCTATCTCGTACCGATCCAGCCGTTTAACTGGATCGACCGTCCGCCATCGTTTATGCGGGTGATCGGAATCCAATGGCTGGCCCATTTATTCCATCCGAAAGAGTTTAAACCCGACCTGAGTGTCCGCACCAAAGAGTTCTATGAACTTTTCTTACATGTAAAACTGAGTGATGAACAAGTTAAAAATCTATTAGGAGCCAACCAATGAAACTTTCCCCTATTTTCCTCTCCCTTGCCGCATGTGCGATTCTTGCCGCCGATCCTCTGGGGATCGAACGGATCGTTGTAACCGACTCGGTTGACGATGGTGACAGTATGATCGCTGATACCAATCAAAGCAGTGCGAATCAAACCTTCACGGGCAAAAGTATCGCAACCCTCTCGACTCAGGCGAATATGAATCCCTACAGCGTGATCGCTTATTCCCCATCGGTCAACTTTACCCCCGTCGATCAGGCCGGTTCCAACGAACCCTCGTATCATGATCCGATCCGTATACGAGGAAAAAGCCAAAGCGGCCCCGGCGGTGTCTATATGATCGACGGAATGCCGATCTCCAGTAATCCCGGAGGCGGAAAACAGCTCGTGGATATGGAAAACGTCAGTTCGATCGATTTGCTCAAAGGGTATCTACCGGCCGATAAGAACCTCGGTTTCTCGAGTCTCATCGGAAAAGTCGATTTGAATCTCCTTACGGCTAAATCAAAAGCCGGAGCGGAAGTCTCTCAATCATTCGGTTCGGATAACTTTCAGCGTACTTTTGTACGATTCGATTCGGGCAAAGTCGGCGATATAGCGGTATTCGGCTCATTCTCTCATCTCTCCAATGACAAAACCAAAGGTGAAGGGGATCTCAAACGTCTCAACGGTACTTTGGGCCTTACCTACACCCCTACTAATACGTTCAAAGCCAAAGTCACGGCTATCCGTAACTCGGATGATCACCACAACTACTATAATCTCTCGTTTAATGAAGCCAATAATTTAGGGGCAAATTTCAACAAAGATTTTGCCACGACTCAGCCGACCGCCTCCAATGATGTCAACTATTACGACTGGAACAAACAAAGTTTCCTGACAACGGCTCTGTTGGGAGAATTCGAATACAAGCCAACCACGAGTGATACGATCACGGTCAAACCGTATTATAAAAAAGATGAGGGAGATTACTGGTTTTCTAAATTCGATACCGCTGCGGCAAAACAGCGTGTCATGAACTGGCGTATGGAGCATGATCTCTACGGTGCAACCGCTGCGTACGACCATGAGTTTTCCGAAGCTTTAAAAACCAAAATCGGGTATTGGTACCACAAACAGCTCCCTCCGGGGCCTCCGAGCGACCAGATCAAATACAAAGTGGTCAACGGTGCTTTGGTCTTTGATGGCTATGCGGTTCTCGCCAATAACGACTACCATACACTCCAAGCACCGTTTGCCCAAATCAGCGGTACGATTGATCGTTTCACCTATGTGGCAGGAGCACAGTACCAAACATTCAAACTCGGCTCGCTTAAAAGCCATACCAACGGAAATCAAACATCCGCTGCCAATCCTGACTATGACGCTGCGATCGCATCGACTGCCATTGATCCGTGGGCAAGCGTAGAGGCTAAAACCTTTAATACGTTCATTCCGTCGCTCTACCTCGGATATACGATTTCACCATCGACCATGGCATATCTCGATTATTCCCGTACCTACGGATTCGACGTCAATCTATTCCCGACCTATATTTCCAGTCGTTCGAGTTTTGTAGCTCAAAACGTCACCTTGCAACAGCTGTGGGATAAACTCGATTTGGAACTCTCCGATAATATTGATCTCGGAGTCAAAACAACGCTTGGAGGGCTCACTCTCAATCCAAGTCTTTATGTTTCGTTCGTCAAAAACAAACAGGCTAATATCTATGATCCTGCCTACGGCGTCAATTATCCTGCCAATGTTGGAGATGCCCTCGGATACGGAGCGGAATTCTCGGCATACGGACCGATCAGCGAAAATTTGGAACTCTTGCTCGGTCTCTCGTACAACCGCTATCAATTCACCCAAAACTTCCAAAGTGGCGCTTCTTCTACCGTTGAAACCGACGGTAAACAGCTCCCTGACGCTCCGAAATACATGGCAAAAGCGGCACTTTCATATCACCTAGGCGACTGGACGCTCACCCCAAGCGCCCGATATACCTCCAGCCGATGGGGAGATGTCGCCAATACCCAAAAAATAGACGCCTTTACCCTGATCGATTTCGATGTCGCCTATCGTATGGCACAGTTTATGGGTTCACATAACGCCCTTTTCCGTCTGACGGCTACCAACCTGACGAACGAAAAATACATCGCTACGATCAATGCCGCCGATAACTTCTTGGCAGCGACCGGAACGGCAAGTACCTATAATACGGGTGCACCGTTCGGACTTTATGGCAGTATCAATCTGAAGTTTTAAGGGCTATGATGAAAAAGTTCAAACCGATCAGTTGGATAATCGGCGCTAGCGTGCTTTTACTCGTTGTCGCCACATTATCCCTACTCTGGGGGCAATATCCGATCACACTCGATACGTTGATCAGCTACCTGCAGTTTAAAGTCTTCGGAGGGGTGGGGAACGATACCTTTACGATGCTCGATAACATCATCTTGCAGATTCGTCTTCCGCGCGTTCTGCTCGCCATACTCATCGGATCTGCCCTCGCTACATCAGGTGCCGCGTTTCAGGCGATGTTCGTCAATCCCCTCGTATCTCCCGGGATTTTAGGGGTACTCGCGGGGGCATCGTTCGGTGCGGCGATGGGGATGCTTATTTCTGACCAATGGTTTGTCGTCCAATTGCTCGCATTCGCATTCGGTTTTGTCGCGGTCGGGGTCGCCGTACTCATCGGCACAATGGTGACCAACTCACGTTCCACCGTCATGCTGGTACTCGGCGGTGTGATCAGCAGTGCCCTCTTTACCTCGTTGCTCTCGATCATCAAATACCTCGCCGATCCTTACAGTACCCTCCCTGCAATCGTCTATTGGCTGATGGGAAGTCTGACGATGGCGGATCTGCACGGCGTGTTGCTCATATCTGTTCCGATGCTCGCCAGTGTCATCGGTCTGATTGTTTTAGGGAAATATTTCGATCTAATGAGTTTGGGAGACGAAGAGGCGAAGGCATTGGGGATCAATGTCACGATGGTTCGGCTGGGAGCTATCATTTTGGCGACGATCGCCAGTTCCCTCTCCGTCGTTATGGCAGGAATAATCGGATGGATAGGGCTGATTATCCCCCATATCATCCGTATGGCGGTCGGCCCTTCGCACCGTTTGCTGATGCCGCTCTCAGCGATAGTGGGCGGAGCGTTTTTGCTTCTCGCCGATACGATCTCCAGATTGGCATTCAGCGTCGAAGTCCCGATCGGAATCCTTACATCGCTCATCGGTATCCCCGTCTTTATCATCGTACTTAAAAACGCGAGGGCAGCATGGAACTAAAACCTATAATAGCGGTCAACGACCTCCATTTCTCTTATCCTAAACGTCCGGTATTAGAGGGGATTGATTTCACCCTCCGCCGCGGCGAAGTCGTAAGCTTGCTAGGACCGAACGGATGCGGTAAAAGCACCCTCATCCGCCTCATCCTCAAACTGATCCATGCACAACAGGGTGAAATATGGCTCAATGAAAAAACTCTCCACCGCTACTCGCACCGAGAGATTGCAGAACATATCGCATACATCCCGCAATACAACAACGTACCGTTCAACTACAGCGTTCTGGAGATGGTTCTTATGGGGAGAGTTTCCAAACTCGGTTTTTTTGCCGCCCCCTCCGCGCAGGATTACGTCATTGCCCGTGAATCACTGGAGAGAGTCGGGATTCCTGATTTGGCATCGCGTCCCTTCGGTCAGCTCAGCGGCGGGCAAAAACAGATGGTGCTTCTCGCACGCGCGCTCTCTCAGGGGGTCAATACATTTATTATGGACGAGCCGGTTTCGGGTCTGGATTACGGCAATCAAATCCGTCTTTTGGAGTTGATCGTCTCACTCAGTACGCAAGGGTATACTTTTCTAAAAACGACCCATTACCCCGACCATGCCCTGCTCGTCTCCAGTCGAGTCGCGGTAATGAACAAAGGTAAAATCATCGCCGATGGTATTCCTGAAGAGGTAATAACCCCTGAAATGATCCGTAACGTCTACGGAATCGAGGCCGACCTCATCGTCCACGATACCCACACCCGCTGTCTCCCAATCTTCAATAAAGGAACCCTATGAAACTTTTAACCCTCTTCATTTCTTTATTGATATTTTCTAATATTATAGAAGCGCGTACCCTTACCGATGATTTTGGACGGGTCGTTACCATCCCCGATAAAATCACTAAAATTTATTCGGTATCCCCGCCCATTACTATCAGTGTAACGGCATTCGATCCGTCTCTCGTCGCAGCTTTGAACTTTCCGTTCAAAGAGGATCAAAAACCCTACGTCGGTGTCGCCGCATCCAAGCCGGTGGCGGGCGGATATTTCGGTCAGGGGCAAACCCCGAATTTCGAAAACATCGCAGCAATCAAGCCCGATGTCATCCTCATGTGGGGAAAAGCGACGGGTGCCGACAATGAATTAAAAAAACTCTCCTTACTCGGTATCCCTGTACTCATGGTTCATAACGAATCGATCAACGACCTCATAGTCCAATTCGAACTTTTAGGCAAACTCACCGGAAATACGAAACGTGCTTCGGAGCTTATGAACTACACCAAAGAGACGCTTGGACTGATCCAATCATTGCAAACGAAAGTCAATGCACGAAAAGATGTCCGATATTACTTTGCTGAAAGTCCGGACGGTTTTGCCAGTGAATGCGACGGGTCGTTTCACCTCGAACCTTTCACCTACAGCGGAGCCAAAAATGCCCTCAACTGTAAAATGTCTTCCAACTACGGGATGGAAAAAATCTCGATGGAAACGATCCTCATAGCCGACCCCGATGTTATCGTAGCAATGGAGGGATCATTCGCATCCTCGGTCAAAACGAATCCGCAATGGCAAAACCTGCGTGCGGTCAAAACAGGACACGTTCTCACCGTCCCTACCGTTCCGTTCAACTATATCAGCCGTCCCCCTTCACTCATGCGTCTGATGGGGATACGGTGGCTTATCCACTCGTTTTATCCCGACCTAATCAAACCGATCGATCAAGAGGAAAAACGGTTTATTAAACTCTTCTTTCCCCAATACAAACAGTAAAAGGGAGGAAAAAAATTTATATAACATTATATCAATTATGATATAAAAAGTGTCTAAGCATTCAAACTTAAGGAAAAAAGATGAAAATGAGTAAAAATTCAAATACAAAAACTGTTGCCATCAGCTTTGTGGCTGCATTGGTTCTCTCACCGCTATCGGCTCTTGCTGCTGCCGATACGACTGCCAGTTCACTCGATCCGGTTAACGTCACCGCATCGACGATACTCGAACACGATTATCTCGATCCGCAAAGCCCAAGCAATCCTTACCGCGTCGAAACGACGGCACAGGCTGGGACCGAAATTTTTACCGAAAAAGATATTCAGAACCTCGCACCGAAAGATGTTTTCGATCTCTTAGAAAAAGCGGTCGGTCTAGACATCACCTATCAAGGGCGCAAAAGTCCGTTTTTTGTCAATGACCGAGGCGGCGGAAGCTTTACCTATATCATCGACGGCGCCATTTTGCCCTCTACCAGTAACCGTATCCTCCAAAAGATTCCTATGTCGGCTATTGAGCAAATCGACATCGTCCGTGGTTCCACTTCACTCCCTATAGGCCCTTCGATCAATATCGGATCATCCAACTCCGGATCGGGACTGAATACCGGATTTATCGTTATCCGTACCAAACAGCCGAAAAAAACCTCTCTGATCCTCACAGGAGGAGCTGAAAAAGCCGTCGATCAACCCACTGCAAACCACGAGAGTATCTATACCAGCTTTGTATTCGGTTCGTCCGATTTCAACGGTTACATCGGGGGGATGATGTCAGGGATGGAGCGTCCGAGCAAAGAGACATGGTTTGACGGTCAAAATGCCCAAGCTAAAATGGTCAATGCCGGAATCAATGCCGGGCGTTTCAGTGCTAAAGCGATGATCTATGACGATTCAGGGCGTTTTGAGATGCAAAGAGGAGTCAAAATTGACGGTTCCCTTGATACCTCCAAGTGGTATTACGACCCGATCACTACCCATATTTTCACCACCGATGCGACTGTGCAGTGGGATGAGCACCATACGTCCATCCTCTCCTACTTTCGCACAAACTATGACCAAACCGAACATGACGACAGTTTTGCCTCAGCTACCGTAACCGCTGCAAAACACTATTACGAAGACACTTCCGGTTCCAGTTTCCGACATAACATCCATTATGGCGATACAAAAGTGATGTTAGGTTTCCAAAGAGCTAACGATGCAGGATTCGGTCCTGAAACCAATAGCAATTACAGACGTTTTGATACTACGGTCAAAGGCTACTCGGCTTCGGTCGAACAAAAGCTCTTTGAGGGGAATGTCATCCTCGATGGCGGATATCGCCAAGACACCAAACATATTACCAATTCAAGCACCTCTGCCGCAAATAACAGTGCCAATAATGACGTCGATATGGCTCCTGCCAAAATCTACGCACTCGGGGCAAAATGGTATGTCACTCCGACCTATAACCTTACGGGCCGTTACTACCACGGATCACAAGGAACGATGGGAGATTTCGATGTCAGATCGCAAACCGGAACGCTCGATCCTGAGACCCAAAAGCGGCTCGAAACCTCACTCGAAGCAAATTTTTCCAAAGCATTTACCCCGATGCTGACATGGTTTGATATCAAAATCGATAATTATAAAACGGCGACAACCAACACCTATGTACAAAACGGTGAGACACTGTACTATTACACCCAGTCTGACCTTCATCGCCAAGGAATAGAGCTTCTTCTAAAAGGGAAATTCGATTTCGGTACCTCGTATAAAGCAAGCTGGACTCATATGGTTACCAACGAATCGGTCAGCAGTACCGGCGTCGTAACCGATAATAACGCCCTTTCCAATCCGGTAAACCTCTATACCCTCGCCCTAAGCCATGAATGGGATCAATACCGCGCCAACCTCTCCGCTAAAAAAGAGAGCTTATGGACCAGTTCCACATCCGCTATGGGAACCGCTACCAATGTTCCGTTAGGAGATTTTACACGGTTTGATGCGAACCTCATTCGAGAACTCAAACTCGGCAGTATCGACGCCCGACTCACTTTCTACGGACGCAACCTCACGAATGAGCAATATGCGACCCGATATACCACAGGATACTACTACGATCGCGGACGTACGTTCGGTGCTGAAATCACGATGGAATTTTAAGGATGAGAGAGATGAGACCCTTTTTACCGCTCCTGATGGGATTTTTGATCCTCTCGATCAGCTTCGTAGCCTCTGCACGTGAAATCACCGATATGCAAGGGCGCAAAGTCGATGTTCCGGAAAATCCAAAAAAAGTATACGCACCCTCTCCGTACGGTTCGTATGCCCTATACGCTATGGATCCGTCTTTACTCGCAGGTTGGATTTTTGAGATCGATGAGGCGAATTATCCCTATCTGAATAAACGGATGCAGACCCTTCCAACCATCGGACGGGTATTCGGTGCCGGTCAAAGTGCCAATCTTGAAGTGCTGCTTGCAGCCAAGCCGGATTTGATTCTCATGTGGGCGCACCAAAACGAATTCAACGCAAAAGAAGCCGAGAAACTCAAAATTCTGAATACTCCGTTCGTCTATGCCGTCGATGAGAGTATCGAGGATTACACCAATATATTCAAATTCTTAGGCAAAGCGCTAAACAAAGAAGAACGGGGCAACAAACTCGCCGCCTATACCGAAAAAACGTTTGCCTACGTCCGTAATACCGTAGCCAAAGTCCCACCCGAAAAACGTCCGAAGGTCTATTATGCCGAAGGATTAGACGGTCTTAGTACCGAGTGCGACGATTCCATCCATGTTCAGCTGCTCAAACTCGCCGGAGACGTCGACGTACACCGATGTCACACCTCAAACCACAAAGGCTTTGAGAAGATGTCGATGGAAACCGTACTTGCCTATAACCCCGATGTCATGATCGTTCAGGAAAAGATGTTTTACGACATCGTCTACACTACCCCGATCTGGGCCAATATCAACGCCGTCAGAAACAAGCGGGTCTTTTTAATACCGAAAGCACCGTTCAACTGGTTTGACCGTCCGCCGTCGTTCATGCGGATTATGGGTCTCAAATGGTTGATGAATGCCCTCTATCCGAAAGAGTACAAAATCGATCTCAAAAAAGAGACCAAAGAGTTTTATCGTCTGTTTATGAATGTGGATCTGACAAACGATCAGTTGCAAGAAGTTCTGCATCCGACGATCGAATACCGAAAAACACCTATGGGAGCAAAACCGTGAAACACTCAACCAATCCGCAAAGTTTCGATCACATCGTCCGTAACGTCTTCGCACCGATCTATCCCGTGATTGCGGAACAAATCGTAAATCGAACGGCAATCACTTCCGGTCGATGCCTCGACGCAGGATGCGGAACGGGTGCTCTGGGAATCGCTCTGGCCAATATCACCGATTTACATATGAGTTTTTTTGACCAATCCGAAGAGATGCTCAATCTGGCATCGGATTATGCGTCATCTCATAATTTGAATGATCGCAGTACGTTTATCCGAGGGGACATTCATGCCATACCGTTGATCGACGAGGATGTCCATCTCGTCATCAGCCGAGGATCTTCACCGTTTTGGGACGATTGGCATAAAGCCTACAGCGAAATCATTCGGATTCTAAAACCGGGAGGAATGGCCTACATCGGAGGCGGATTCGGTAATGCGGCTCTTCGCGACAGTATCGTCAAAACGATGAGCGATAACAATCCCGATTGGCGTAACTCATTCAAAGACCGGATAAAACCGGAACGCGAAGCACTTCCTGGGATTCTTGCTTCGCTCAGACCGTCCAAGTTTAATATTATCGACGATGAAAGCGGCTTTTGGGCTGTTATCACCAAATGAGGAGAGAGCCATGAAAATAGGACTTTTTTGTCTTACCGAACATTTTGAGGGGAGCGTTCAAGAGAGCATAATGGAACAGCTTCGTCTGGTCGAACTTGCCGATCAGCTCGGATTTGACGAGGCATGGTTCGGTGAACACCATTTCAACGGTTTTAGCGTTATCCCCGATCCCTGCTCTATGATCGCTTTCGCAGCAGCCCGAACCGGATGTATCCGACTGGGGACTGCCGGATTTCTCGCCCCTTTTTACCATCCGGTCCGTTTGGCCGAGAGTATCGCCGTATTGGACAACCTCTCCGGCGGACGGATCAACGCAGGATTTGCCAAGGGGGGATTCGCACCCGACACCAAACATTTCAGCCGTGATCCCGATAATCTGCGCAATGCCATGTTTGAGACCACCGAAGCGGTCGACGCGCTGCTTCATACCAAAACCACCTCGTATAACGGCGCATTTGTCTCATTCGAGAATACAACCCTTCAGCCTAAACCGCTCCAAAAAAGGATCCCGTTTTTTGTCGCTACGTTTGCCAATCCCGATACGATCCGTTTTGCCGCACGTCAGGGATACGGGCTGCTGATGTCACAGGGGGCCAGTTTGGATGAGTGTTTGGAAGCCCAAAAACTTTACCGCTCTATTGCCGGAGTGAATCCGGAGATCGTTTTGATGCGGGTATTTTGTGTCGCCGACAGCTATGACGATGCCTACCGCATCGCCCGCCCTTCTATCGATCATTTTGTCAAATCGATGCGCGCCGCATCTTCCGAAATTCCCGCTCCAAAATGGAACCGCGAAAAATACAACGCTATTTTGTTGGAGCGCGAAGCTTTTTTCGACGGTCAAAAGTTTTTTGACAATGCCATTATCGGAACCTACAGAGAGTGCCTAAAAACAATTCAAACCATCCAAAACGCACTGCCGGACATTCATCTCGTTCTCAAACCCTCATCGTCCGATCCGAGTCAAAATCGAACGATGCTCAATGTCTTCAACACCCACATCAGACCCCATATTTAATCTAAAGGAAATGCAATGAAAAAACACTTACTACTCATATCACTCGCCGCCTCTACGGTACTGGCCGATACCTTTACGTTAGGACAGATCAATGTCCTAAATGTTCCTCTTGATGAGAGCCCTTTTGAGCAAGTAATAACATCCGACACAATCGCGACGCAAAACAGCGAAACGGTTTCCGATGCACTGGATAATATAAGCGGTATCAATCAAGATGTCCAAGGGGGGCGCGGGGAATCTACTCTCTACATTCGCGGTTTTGATGCACGACGAATCGGTGTTTTTATCGATGGTATCCCTATTTATGTCCCCTATGACGGCAACTTCGACTATGACCGTTTCCTCACGAACGATATTGCCGAAATCGATGTTGAAAAAGGATATTCATCCATAGTTTACGGTGCCAATACAATGGGCGGAGTTGTCAATATCGTTTCTAAACGTCCTACAAAAGCACTGGAAGGAGATATGAAAGTAGGAATGGTACTTGACAGTGATACGGCATTCTCCCGCAAGACAGCCTCACTGAACCTCGGTACACGTCAAGATCACCTTTATGCACAGCTCGGTGCCGTATACAGCGATCAAAGCCATTTCCGGCTCAGTGACAACTATACACCACCCAGCGGAAGTGTACAACCCAAAGGCGATCGTTTGCATTCACAATCCGAAGACTATAAGATCAGTCTTAAGGGAGGATATATCGCCGACGACGGCAGTGAAGTTGCTATCGGCTATTCAAACCAAAATGGCCAGAAGCAACAGCCTCCGGTAAGTGACCCGGCTTACAGTCAATCAAAATATTGGGATTGGCCTTATTGGGATAAAGAAACTCTCTTTATCTCAGGACAAAAAAATCTTGCTGCCGGCTATATCAAAGCGCTGGCCTACTACGATACGTCTAAAAATTCACTCTATGCCTATGACAATGTCTCCTATTCGACAATGAACACAGGCAAGTCATTTAAAAGCAAATACGATGACTATAGCTACGGCGGACGACTGGAATACGGTGTTGAACTGGAAAAAAACTTCCTAACTGCGGCGGCAAATTACAAAAAAGATTCCCATAAAGGATATGACATCAGCAAAACCACCGGTGTTGATAGCATGAGTGAAAACTATGAAGATCATAGTATTTCATTAGGTCTTGAAGATACCTACACGGTCAATACCCAATGGCAGCTGCTCGGCGGAGTCAGTTACGATCGTCGCGAAGGCGATAAGATATTTGATACCAATACCGCCTATATCAATATGCTCGCACTCAAAACACAAAGTTCGATCAATCCGCAAGCCGCAGTTATTTTCACACCGGATACAACCTCAAAAATACGTGCGAGTGTCTCTAAAAAGACGTATATGCCTTCTATGAAAGACCGCTATTCTCGCAAATTCAACAGTTCAGTTCCGAATGTCGATCTCCAAAATGAAGTAGCAACCCACTATGAGCTAAGCTATCAAAAACAACTTGGAGAATTTACCGCTCGCCTCAATGGGTTCTTTACACGCCAAGATGACGCTATTCAAAGTGTCGTATATGCACCAAATCCAGCCTATACGCAAAACCAAAACGTAGGCAGTTTCGATCATCGCGGTGTTGAAACCGAGTTAAATTATAAATCTGACGGACTTGAAGCCGGCGGAAATTACACCTACATTTCAGTCAAAAACCGTACGAACGAAACTATCAAACAAATTGACGTACCTAAACATCAAATTTTTGCTTTTGCACAAAAAGAGTTGGGATGCGGATTTTCACTCTATGGGGATATGAAATTTCGCAAAGGGGCGTATGAGCAAAAAGCCGATAAATCGTATGTAATCAATCCGACCTTTACTACCTTTGATATCAAAGGTGTCTATAAAGCCACAGAAGCTATTACAGCCGAAATAGGCGTTAAAAACCTCACTGACAAACTTTATGCATACGATTTGGGCTTCCCGATGGCAGGCCGAGAATTTTTTGCCAATCTCAGATACACGTTTTAATCGATGATACGAAAAAAGACTTATATCAGTATCGACGATACGGATGAGATCGGTTACCATACCTCGACAGGAGAGATTTGCGAAGCGATTCGGGAACATATCATGAAACATTACTCCGTTTTGGCGGCGCCCATCACACGTCACCAGCTCTATCTTCATGAGGACATTCCCTACACATCGCACAACAGTTCGATGTGTTTTACAACCTATCTGAGTAAAAAAGAGCGAGAAGAGGTCACACGATTTATTCTCGAACATGTTGAAAATATCAGCGCTCCGACCTCCGATCCGGGGGTATGTATTGCATTTGAAGACGAGATCGGTGATATGGAAGCATTAATCGCCTATGGTTTTGATGCCAAAGTTAAAGTGCTGAGTAAAGAGAGTGCCTATGCTATTGCAGAAAAGCATAACCTCTTTTTACGCGAACTCAAAAACACCGGACAAGGGGTCATAGGTGCAGTAGCGGGAATCGCCCTGCGTGCATACGGTAGTGATGGACGTATTAAAGGCAAATTTCGCCTCGATACCCAAACGATCGAGGTTCAAACGCTTCTAAATAATGATCTTATCGACGAGATTCAACTGAGTAACGGAGCATTGATTTCTGAGAATGCCCTTATCCTCACAGAAGAGGAGCTCAAAATCGTCTATCTCAATCATAAATGTGTTTTACTGGTCGAACCGGACGGCGATAATTATCGCCCACTCGGCAAAGAAAAACTCAAAAATTACTGAGGTAAAACCATGTTTATACTAGAAAATGGAAATGTTATCTTTCGATACGGCAAAGATTCTTACGAAAAAGCGATTGAAGCGGCATGTGAAGCGTTTAAACTTGATAAAGACGAGGACGAATTGATCACCACTACGGCACACAATTCTTGCTATAACTGTCTTTACCGTCGATGGACACGAGAAAGCTTTATCTGTATGAAAAAGGGGACTTATGCAAACTGAAACCTTTCTCAAAGTTGTTGTCATCCTTGTGATGCTCATACTGATGCTGACCTTGAGTTCAACTGCTTTCATCACGTTCGATAGAGCCTACAACCAAAACATCATGAGATACCATGTGATTGCCGGGGTACTCGTCATGACGATTCTTCCGGTCCATATTTATTTGAGACGGGAAAAATTAAAAAAACTCCTCAAAGAGTTCTTCTCGATCGTCACAACGGGCGGTGCAAAACAGCCGTGCACCAATCATGCACATCTCAAAACGTTTAAACAAAGGTCGCTTCGAGAACTGTGCGAGGGATTAAACATTTGTATCGACAGTGCAGGCGAATTTTTAGATCGAAAAGGGATTGTGATATACAATCTCGAACATACGTTAGAAAAGATTGCGAACGACAACAAAAATGATCCGTTAAAAATCTTTGCACTGATCAGTGAAAATCAGATTAGAATTCAGAAGGATGATCATGTTTAAACCGTTTTTGTACGGTGCCCTCATCGGTATCTTAGGGGGATTGATAGGGCTTGGCGGAGCAGAATTTCGTCTTCCGCTGCTCACGTTCATCTTCCAATTTTCTACCGTTCACGCGATAATCATCAATCTGATCATTTCTTGGATTACCGTCGCATCATCGCTTAGTTTCAGATGGGAATCATGGAGTGCCGTATCCTCTTTTTTACCGATCGTCGCTACCTTGTTGTCAGGTTCTCTTATCGGAGCATCAATGGGAGTAGGAATCGCATCACGCATCGACGAAAAACGCCTAGACAAGATTGTCGCCGTATTGCTTGGAGGATTGGCGATTGTTATGATCATCGAATCCAGAGTCCATTTCAATCCCTTGGAACTGGGTCAAAGCGCATTGACGTTTTTGGGATTTAGTGCAGGGATCATCATCGGACTTTTTAGCAGTATGCTAGGGGTTGCGGGAGGTGAACTGATTATCCCAACCATTGCCCTATTGTACGGTGTGGATATTAAAATCGCAGGAACACTCAGTCTGATGATCAGCCTCCCTACAATCATGATCGGTTTATACCGCTACCGGAAAAAAGAACCGTTCCGAATCGTCAAACCCAATCTCCGTTTTATTGCATGGATGGCTGCAGGATCGATTATCGGGGCATGGGTCGGTAAAAGTATGTTGGGAAGCATTCCCAGTTCTATGTTGCAACTCTTGCTAGCAGTAATTTTGACCCTCTCTGCATTCAAACTCTATAAAAAAGGGGCTAGTTCCCAGTGAATAAAATACTTAGAAAAAAACTATTCGTTAGATCAAATAGGATACAATTAATCCAGTTTATAAAGGACACCCAATGTTTTTAGAACCGATCGATTTTGCGGCAATGTACAAAGAGCACAAAGCCACTACCGATTTCAAAGGCAAAACCAGCAGTGACTGGGACGAAAAATCTGCCGATATGGCGGCATCCGTCATCAACAGCCCGTATGTCGACGACTTTATTTCCCGCATGAACATTAGCGGTGACGAGGTCGTTCTCGATATTGGATGCGGGCCGGGAACATTGGCCATCCCGCTGGCAAAACGGGTCAAAGAGGTCATTGCTATCGACTTCTCCGCACAAATGCTCGAAGAGCTGAAAGCCTACGCCGCGCGCGAAGGGGTCACTAATATTAAAACATATCATATCGGATGGGAAGATGACTGGAGCCGGTTGCCGCAGATCGATATCGTTGTCGCTTCCCGATCCATGGAGGTCTCCGACGTCGATGCCGCCCTCTCCAAAATGTCTGCGCATGCGCGTAAACGGTGCTATCTCACCTACAAAGTAGGAGGGAGTTTCGTCGACATGAGCATCCTCGATTACATCGGCAAAAAGGTCAAAACCAAACCCGACTATTGGTACATCCCTATCCTCCTCTATTCACAAGGCTATCTCCCCCGCGTCGATTACATCGAAACAGGCAGAGGCAGTGTCCGAAGCAACACCGAAGATGAATTCGTCGAATCGTTGATCTGGAGCGTACACGAGCTGAGCGAAGAGCAAAAACTCAAAGCACGCGAATATTACCGTGAGGTGATCGTTGGACAAAAGCGTCCTCCACGTGCCGTCAACTGGGCATTTATCGGATGGGAGACATCGGTATGATTATCCTCAATGACCATGAACTTGAAGCATTTTTGAGCGAAGACGTCCCCTACGGCGATCTGACAACCGCATCGCTCGGGATCGGTGAGCAGCGTGCCCGCATCACCTTTGCCACCCGTGAACGCCCTCTCGTCGTCTCCTGCATGGAAGAGGCCGTACGCCTGTGCGGATTGTATGGTTTGGAGATCGACGGATTTGTGAAATCCGGAACCCTTATCCCCCCTAAAAGCGTCTTTCTCGAAGCCCACGGCGAAGCGGGAAACATCCACCGCATCTGGAAGTCTGTCCAAAACCTGATCGACTACGCCAGCGGTATCGCCACCTATACCCGCGAAGCGGTCCTCTTAGCCCGTTCGATCAACCCCGATATCGTCGTCGCCACTACCCGCAAAACGACCCCGTTTACAAAAAAGATTGCGATCAAAGCCGTCGAATCGGGTGGCGGTGTCGCTCACCGTTTGGGACTCTCAGAAAGCATCCTCATCTTCGACTACCACCGCGTCTTTTTTCCGGCAGATGAAGCATTCGCAGAAGCGCTCAATAAAACCAAAAAATCGAACCCCGAGAAAAAGATCGTCATGGAAGCCGAAGACATCGCTCAGGCGTTGAAATTTGCCAGTATGGGAGCCGATATTCTACAACTGGAGAAATTCCCTCTCACCAAACTCTCCGATGCCGTCCGTATATTGCGCGCCGACTATCCTCACATCACCCTGATCGCGACCGGAGGGATCAGTACTAAAAATATCGCCGAATATGCAAGTACGGGAGTCGATATGATCGTCACCTCATCGCCCTACAACGCGCAGCCTGCCGATATCAAAGTGAAAATTGAGCCGCTATGAATATTTTAAAAGCCTCCATTACCTCCGTCACCTCATCCGAACACCTCTCCTGTTTAGGGGTTGCCGTCGGGGAAGATACGTTTTATCTTCTCCTCGCCGAAGCGTCAAATGAAAAAAATTTGCTCAATACCCCTGTGACTCTGGCATTTAAAGAGACCGAGGTTATCCTTTCCGACACACTCTCTGCCGCCACCGCAAACATGCAGCGTGCGTCGGTTCAGACCATAGAGCGCGGAATCATCCTCTCACAAGTCACTCTCACCTATCATGAGACGACGATCATGGCACTCGTGCCGACAGTGACGTTCAACACCCTCTCTATACGTGAAGGCGACGAGGTGTGCTGGATGGTTCAACCGAGCGAAATATCCTTATTGAGAGAGACCCATGGAATCTGAATTCATCAGCACGATGGTGCTGACCTTTAAACTCGCCTCCGTTACGACACTGATACTGCTTGTGATTGCGATTCCCCTTGCATCGTTCTTGGTCTTTAGCCGCATGCGGTTTAAAAGTATCGTAGAGACAATCGTTTCCATGCCGCTTGTCCTGCCTCCGTCCGTTTTAGGGTTTTATCTCCTCCTCGCCTTTACCCCCTCATCATTTATCGGAAAATTTTTGACCGAACACGGCATCCGCCTTGCATTCAGTTTTGACGGGCTCGTCGTCGGCTCTGTCCTCTTTAGTTTACCGTTTATGGTACATCCGATCCAATCGGCCCTTTCCCAAGTACCGCCTTCGATTTTTGAAGCCGCCTATACCCTCGGTAAATCAAAACTCCAGACGATGGTGCGTGTCATCCTCCCCTCAATCCGTCACGGTCTTATCTCCGGAATCGTCCTCGCATTTGCCCACACGGTCGGAGAGTTCGGGGTGATCCTCATGATAGGCGGAAACATTCCGGGTGAAACCCGCGTCGCTTCCATCGCCATCTATGACGAGGTCGAATCGCTCAACTACGCACTGGCGCACCAATACGCCCTCACCCTTTTTGCGGTTACCTTTGCGATACTGCTTCTCGTCTACACCCTCAATAAAAAATCGTTGGGCGGTATTCGATGATATTTCTTAATATTACAAAGCGGCTCGACACCGCAGAGGGGATACTTCAAGCCCATTTTGAGCTAAAAATCGAGGATGGGGAATTTATAACCCTCTTCGGTCCCTCAGGTGCGGGAAAAACGACGTTGATGCGGATGATTGCAGGTCTCGAAAAACCCGATAGCGGAGTGATCGAAGTAGACGGAGAAGTGTGGTTCGACAGTACGAAAAAAATCAATCTCCCTCCCCAGAAACGGAGCATCGGATTTGTATTCCAAGACTATGCCCTATTCCCTACGATGAGCGTACGTGAGAATCTCCTGTTTGCCGCGGACAACAGTGAACAACGTTCCAATATTGATGAGCTGATCGAACTCGTCGAGCTGACCGCACTCTCCGATCGTCTCCCCTCCACGCTCTCGGGCGGACAGAAACAGCGGGTTGCCCTTGCCCGTGCATTAGTGCGCCGTCCTAAAATTCTCCTCCTCGATGAACCGCTCTCGGCGCTTGATCCTCTTATGCGCCAGAAACTCCAGGACGAACTTACCCTGATCCATCAACGTCTCGGTGTTACGACCCTTCTGGTCAGCCACGACATCGCCGAAACCGTCAAGCTCTCCGACCGTCTCGCTTCCGTCGAATCGGGACGGATCAAATCGATCTGCCCCCCAATGGAGTTCTTTAGTCCGCAAGCCCTCAGCGGAAAACTGCAGCTCATCGGCGAGGTTCTCAAAATCGAAGAGGACTCTCCAGCCGTGATCGTAACACTGCTCGTAGGCTCCTCCGTCGTTCGTACCGTTCTTAGCTCCACTGAGGCTTCAGAACTACGTGTGGGCGGACACGCTATAATCTCGACCAAAGCGTTTAACCCTATCCTCATACCGCTACCCTAAGGAACCTTATGACCATCACCAAAAATTGTCTCGTTACCATCGATTACCATATCAACGACACGGAGGGAAACCTTCTCCACGAAGAAGAGGAGTCTCTTGTCTATCTCCACGGTAATTACGGCCACATCTTCCCTACGGTCGAACAAGCGTTGGAAGGCAAAAGCATCGGAGAAACGTTCAAAATCACCCTTACATCGGATAAAGCATTCGGAAAATATGATCCCTCTCTCGTGATCACAGAAGCTCTCAGCGAGTTGCCGGTAGAGGTAAGTGTCGGGATGGAACTCGACGGATATTTCGAAGAAGATTCCGATGACGTCATCATTTATACCGTCACTGAAATCAATGGAGATCATGCCACTATGGACGGAAATCACCCGCTAGCAGGAATGGATCTCATTTTTGAGGGGACGGTTCTGGATATTCATGAAGCGACTCCGGAAGAGATCAAAGAAGTCTTGGAGTTTCATCACCATCACTGATTCGATCATTTAATCTATCAAAATAAAATATTTTTTTGTATACTGTCTTTACAAAAAAATAGGGAGATAGTTTAAATGGGAAAATACTTTGTCGGGATAGTTATTTTCGGGGTAATTTTTTATATTATTTCGATTTTTAACCGTCTCGTTGTTACCAAGAACCGATACATCAATGCCTTTTCCCAAATCGATGTACAGCTCAAACGCCGCTACGATCTGATCCCTTCCTTGGTCGAAGTGGCAAAACGGTACATGGAGCACGAACAGAGTACCCTTGAACGGGTAATTGCCGCACGTAACGGAGCATCAAAACAATTGCGTGAAGCGCATAATAACCCTGCCGATCCTACTGCCATCCGCCAAATGTCTGAAGCCGAAAACACACTTCGCGGTGCAATTTCGCATTTTAGTATGGTGATGGAAAATTATCCTCAGATCAAAGCCGATACGACGATGCAAAACCTCCAAGAAGAGCTTGCCACCACCGAAAACAAAATCGCCTTCGCCCGACAGTTTTATAATGATTCGGTCATGGAATACAATATCTATCGTCAATCTTTTCCGCAAACCCTGTTTGCCACCCTATTCGGACATACGAGTGATGCTGCCATGATCGAGTTTGAGGATGCGAAAGAGATTCAGAATCCTCCAAAAATGGCATTTTAGCGGTTCGGCATGAATTTTTTTGATGCACAACAGCAAGCAAAAGCATCCACTAGCCGTCTGATTATTGTATTTATACTAGGTGTTGGCGGTTTTGCAGCCTCTATCTCGATGTTGATACTTAGTATTGATCACTATCTATTAACCGGAAAATTTATCCCAAAACACTTTGAAGAAGCTCTATTTATACGATCATTTATTTCAGTCATTTTTATCGTTGGTATGGCTTCATTTTTTCAATACTTTATGCTCAAAGATGGAGGAAAAGTTGTTGCCCTCTCTCTCGGCGGGAGACTTATTACGGCGTTATCCCAAGAGAAATCGCATCAGGTTCTCCTTAATGTCGTCGAAGAGATGTCCATTGCCTCAGGAATTTCCCCGCCGAGTGTCTATCTGTTATCGGATAGTGGGATCAACGCTTTTGCAGCCGGATTTACCTACAATGACGCCGTGATCGGAGTTACACAAGGGGCATTGGACCAACTAAACCGTGAAGAGCTTCAAGGGGTGATAGCCCATGAGTTCAGCCATATTTTTAACGGCGATATGCGCATCAATCTCCATCTTAGCGGTATGGTATACGGAATCGTTTTTATCGGTGCCGTCGGCAGATTTATCGTCGATGCACTCCATGATTCCCATCTGGACAGATACGTATCACGCAGTTCCGATACTAAAAAAGGGGGGAATCCTATCGTTGCCCTCTACCTGTTAGGGTTAGGATTGATGGTGTTGGGATGGATCGGTACCTTTATCGGCGAATGGATCAAAGCAATGATTTCGCGCCAAAGAGAATATCTCGCAGACGCTTCAGCCGTTCAATATACACGCTACCCTCAGGGAATCGCCAACGCCCTTATCAAAATAGGAGCCTCTTCGGAAGGCGCTTCCATCCGATCTTCTGCCGGAGGAACCTATGCTCACCTCTTTTTTGCCGACGGTATTACCAATTTTTGGGATCATTTTTTCTCAACACATCCGAAACTCCAAGACCGAATCCGTCGAATAGACCCGTCATGGAACGGGAAGTTTGTTCTAAAAGAGACGAAATCACCGATACGTTCAAAATCCACCTCTAACGTATCCGAATCTGAATTCATCCCTTCCTCAGCCGCTTCGGTGTTAACAAGTCCGATAGTGATCGATACCCTCTCACGTATCGCCCAGCAACCCGGTAATCAAAATCTCAAATATGCCCGTACCCGTATTGATGCCCTGCCCGACTCGTTACATACAATGTGTGCGAACGCACTGAGTGCCCAGTGGATTATATTGACATTACTTCTAAGCACAGAGAATATTACCCTCCTAAAACAAGAAAAATATCTCAAAAATATCTCTCCGATGTTGTACAAAAATATCACCAGTACCTATACTAAGATGCTTGATCTGCCGCGCGGTGCCCATCTCGATCTCATCAATCTCTCAATCCCGTCGCTTAAAATGATGTCTGAACAGCAATACCGTGTTTTTCGTCAAACCGTTATCGACTTGATAGAGATGGATCAGGTTGTTTCGATCTGGGAATGGTCGCTGCATGCAATCGTTTTGACCCCGCTGGATCGGGAGTTTGGACTCTCCAAAGCACCAAGAGAGCGTTATAGAAAAATAGAAGAGATTCAAGAGCCGCTCAGTGTCCTCTTTTCGCTGCTGATCCAAACTCAATTTGGCAATGAAAAACGTATTAATGAGTCGATAGAAGCCCTGAGAACGGCTCTAATCCTTCCGACACTTTCCTACCACTCCGATGTTTCACTCAGCTCATTGAGCAAGGCTATCGATCAGATTCAGTGTGCCTCGACTGCAATTCGTACTATGGTCCTAGAACAAGCGATTCATTTACTGGGCAGTGACGGTACACATTTTGATGACGACATAGAAATGATCCATGCATTGGGTTCATTGTTGCTTATCCCGCTCTCTTCACTCGACATACCTAAATAGAGAAATAAACAGTGCTGATTACATACCGGGCAATGCCCGGAAAAGAGAGAATTATTTAGCGAGGATGATGAAGTTTGCTTTGATGAGGGCGTAAACGGTATCGCCTACTTTAAAATCCAAATCTTCGACAGAATCTTCCGTGATTACGGCAGTGAGGGTTTGATCACCCATAGCGAGTTTCAATTCGCCGTTAACGATCCCTTTTTTTACTTCGGTTACTTTGGTTTCAATGATATTTCGAGTGCTGATTTTACCCGGTTTTTCTTTTGCAACCATAACAAAGGGAGCTTTGATGATGGCACAAATCGTTTCGCCGACGACTAATTCCATCTCATCTACAGAATCATTGGTAATTACAGATTTCAAAACGACATCGCCGCCTACCGAGAGGACAACTTCACTGTTAATCTGACCTTTTTTGATCTCGGTAATGGTCCCTTTGATCTCGTTACGTGCACTTGTTTTCATGACATATCCTTTAAAAATTTTGGATGAATGTCTGCGGTTGACGAAAGTATCACGCAAATAAACTTAAATTTTAGCTTATGTATATGATGATATAGCGCATACTTATTTTTGTTTAATATTAATCGAAATAATCTACCCGTTCATCGTGAATACTTTATGCATATATCATAACATCAATCATTATATCAAAAAAGATATAATGTACTTTTTTCAAAAAGGGGTAGAGATGAAAAGTAGAGTAGTATTAAAAGCGGTAACGATTTCGTTAATGATCGCCAGTGTCCTTATGATTGTAATCACTGTCGTTCTGAATCAATCCGGACTTTATCCGTTTGATGTAACGGGTTATCATATGGGTGCCGGATTTCTCTTTTTGGGTGTCATCCCGATGCATGTTTATATGATGCGGCAAAAACTGAAAAAACTCTCAGAACAGATAGTGTCTCTCGCATCGATGGGAGAAATAACATCTTCATGCGCATCACAACTTTTGCCCAATGCTCTGCACACTAAGAGTCTGGGAGAATTTTGCCGCTTTTTGGGTTTGGATACCATAGCTATTCGAGACAAATTACATCATGAACACATCATGGTAATTGATATGGAAGAAGCGATTGAAACCATCGCTTCCAAAAACCGCACCGATGCAATGAAAATCTTTTCGATCATGCTTCAAAAAGAGCCAATGAAAACATCTTCACATGAACTTTATAGCGGAAACCTGATTTTTGCAGCGTAATGGAGGTCGATTGTCTTACCTCCCCGTTTTATGTATCATCTAGAATCTACGTATTTATGAAGTGGTAATTCGCAATTAACGCAAGAGCAGAGCAGGAGCTAAAAAAATTCCAATGATACATAAAACGGTATTGTCGATGTCTTTGAGGCGTAGTCGCCTCAGTCAATACCATCTAAATGAAATTGACTGAGAAGACTATCCTCCCCTCCTCTATGCCTATCCACTGCACGAACCAAACATCTTCATCTCTACAAAGTCAATCCAAATATCTTTATAAGGATATCGGGGTACGTGTGCCATGGTGCGACGGTTGATCATCCAAAGTGACAAAGGTTCAATCCAATTCCAAAAATCTTCGATGCATTCAGATGGCATTTTCATATCTTTGATCGCTTTTTTATACATCTCCAGCCATACATCACGTGCATGTTCATCAACGGTTATTTGAAAATAACGCATTTTTAGAGCCGGATAAGCGTATTGTGTTTTTGAAAATCTACCATTCGATAGAACATCCACAAAAAAATCAGCAGTTTTACGAGTAGCATGTTCAAACTTATCGTGATCATTCGATAAGAAATTATCCAATTCACTAAGACGCAGTAAATTGTGGTGATAACGGACCATTTGACGGATTTTCTCCTCTCCCCATATCATATACAGATGGAGTGACGGCAACGCGGGAATTTCAGGGGTAATGTTTTTTATCCCCCTACTCATTATTTTTGTCATATCAACCCCTTTCATTCAAACGTTATATCTTAAATGATATAACGTTATTATAGAATAAATTGCTTAAAAAATTGTAAGACTTTTTGATAAAGGATGAGTTCTATTTTCTAACGATGCTATAATCCGACTATGCAAACCAATCCAATATCGCGCCAAAAAATTTTATTGCTAGAAGACGATGAAACCCTCTCTGAAATCATTCAAGAGTTCCTTGAAGAACTCGGATATGAAGTCGTCTGTGTCTATGACGGTTTCGAAGCAGTGGATACCGCCTACGATGAAGCATTTGACCTCTACTTACTGGATATCAAAGTGCCGTTACAAAACGGTTTCGATGTATTAAAGCAACTCCGTCACGAGGGAAAAGAGAACCCTGCTATTTTTATCAGTTCCCTCTCAAGCATCGATGACCTTTCCAAAGCATTTGATTCGGGATGCGATGATTTTCTACGCAAACCTTTTGAGCTCAAAGAACTGGAAATCAGGATCAAATCGCTTATGAAGCGACAATTTTTCCATAAATCAAACGATAAAATCACCATTACAAAAAATATCTATTTTAACCCTCAGCTCAATCGGCTTTATGAAGATGATAAAGAGGTACCCCTAGCCAGAAAAGAGTCGAAAATACTCAAAATGCTCCTCACCCATCCCGGAGAAATAATCAGTAATGAGCAATTTTTTTCCGCCGCATGGGACTACGATGATGACACAAAAGAAGAAAGTCTGCGAACCCACATCAAGAATCTCCGCAAGATCTTAGGGAAAGAGACCATCGTCAATATACGGGGTCAGGGTTATTATCTTGCTCAACATTGAACGCAAACCACTCATCCAGTTCGTATCGGTCTTTGTTGGCCTGAATACCCTGTTTTTATTGACCCTCTCGATCCTCTATTATTACTATCAAAAAAACATCTATTTCGATATACGCCAAAATTCAATACGCTATTATGCGGATAAAGTGGATGAAAACATCTACTCTGCCACTTCCATACAGGACATCAAAGACTGGATGATCGGCGATCCCCGTTTTGAAGTAGCCATCCTGGATGACAAAAAAAAAGTCGTCTATACGTCAGACAAACCTTTTGCAATCCCCTTTAAATTAGGCGTTTTCGAATATAACAATCACTTCTATTCTATAGAACCGATCGATATGGAAAAGCTCCACCGCTGCCGATATTTAGTCATCCGTGCCGATTCCATTGACAAAGAACTTGCCAAAACCCGTAAAAGTATTTTTATCGTATTGACCTTCTCAATCATCTTTATGACGCTTGTCATCTATACGCTCTCCAAACTTTTTCTTCGCCCGTTGCGCGTGTATATCAGTAAACTCGACCGTTTTATTCGGGATACGACCCACGAGCTCAATACGCCTCTCTCGATTATTACAATGAGTGTCGAACGTTTGTATGAAGAAGGACCCGATCCGAAAATCGACAAACATCTTGGGCGCATAACGGTTGCACTACGGACGATTTCGCATCTGTACAACGACCTGACGTTTCTGACACTCTATCAAAAAACTGCCTATGCCGTACAATCACTCGATCTTGCCCCCATACTCGAAGAACGCATCCATTATTTTCGTCCACTTGCCGATGCCAAAAAAATCACTTTTGAGTTGAATATTCAACCCACGTTTGTAAAAGCCCATTCGGAAAAACTGATTCGAGTTCTCGATAATCTCCTCTCCAATGCTATCAAATATAATAAACGCTCCGGACATATTACAGTCGTTTTAAAAAACGGCCTTTTATCCGTTAGCGATACAGGTATCGGAATACCCAAAGATAAACTAAACGATATTTTTTTACGCTATACCCGTTTTGATGATGCAAACGGAGGATTCGGAATCGGCCTCAATATCGTCCATATGATTTGTCAGGAATACCATTTTCCGATCACAGTTGAATCGCATCTTCATGAAGGGACAACCTTTAATATCCGATTCAATACAACTCCTTAAAGGTTTTAAAATCAACTCGTGCTACATTTATAAGCTATAATGATTCTTTTCCCGATAAGGAGGAAGCAGTATGGATATCGATAAACGTTTCCATATAATTAAATACTATCCGCTCTTTCTCCTCATTTTGATGGCTGCTTATATTGCTGCAAATAAGTTTAGCCTTGCCTTTACTACCATGAGTGAGGGGATGTCGATCGTTTGGTTCCAAAACGGTATCTTATTAGCGGCTTTTCTCCTGCGCCCTGTACGAGAATGGATATGGATTGCATTATCGATCATTACAGCTGAAGTCATTGCCGACAGTTCCGTTTTTACTCCTCTTCAGGCATTTTGGTTTGCGATGATCAATCTCGGAGAAACCATGCTCTCCGCCTATCTTATGCAACGCCTTTGTACGACGCATCAAAGTTTCAACAATATCCGTTTTGTCCTTTTGTTCATCGTTATCGCCCTTGCAATCAACCCATCGTTCAGCGCACTCTTCGTAGAGCTTTTCTATAACACTCAAATCGACGTACTGGATGACTTTATAGCTTCTTGGCGAATCCGGTTTTTCGGCGATTCACTCGGTATACTATTCCTAACCCCTTTTATCCTTTCTTGGTTGGAATACCCGAAAAAATTTCTTTTCACTCAGCATCTTTACGAATCCATTTTTACCGATACCGCGACTATTGCCCTTGCGTTTTCCCTTTTTTCGATCGGATTTACCCCGAGTGTCCTACCCACAACCCCCATGATTTTTGTTTTGATTACCCTATGGATCGTCTATCGTAACGGACTCCGTTCAGGGATGACGATGGGGATGATCATCAGTATGATCGCTATTTATTACACCATTCACCATCAGGGTCCGTTCTCGGTTTTTACCCCCGTACAGAATACGCTCTACATACAGGAATTTATCGCGGCACTTATGACATCAACCCTCTTTTTCGGAGTTTTGCTCCGTCAGGTCAATGAAACGAACGATTTGCTTTTGCAATCGAACAATGCATTGGAGTCATTGGCCCAAAATCTTGAGAGCGAAATACAAAAGAAAACGGCAGAACTTCAAAAAGCGAATGAGATGCTGATGCAGTTGGCCATTACCGATCCGCTCACCCACATTTACAACCGGCGCTATCTCGAAGAGAATGCAACGAGGGAAATCGCCCATGCCGCACGATATAGGACTCCGTTATCGTTAATCTTATTCGATATCGACTTTTTTAAAGTCATCAATGATACTTATGGCCATCAAAGCGGTGATAATGTTCTGATCTGCATTACCCAAAGCGTCAAAACACGCATTCGTAAAGATGACATTTTTGCCCGTATCGGGGGGGAAGAATTTGTCCTTTTACTGCCAAGTATCTCTGTTGAACAAGCGGTAATTTTAGCTGAAGAGATCAAAGAGAGCATTGCATCGTTGGTTATCCCGTCCATAAACGGATCGGTATCCTGCACCGTCAGTCTGGGTGTCTCTGAATTTCAGCCGCAGTTTAAAAGTTTTTCCGAATTCTTGAATGATGCAGACCAAAAATTATATCGGGCAAAAGAGAGCGGACGTAATACTGTAATCTGGGAATAATGCCCTACTTCGAGACCGTCATCATCGTATTTATGACTCGAAATGGGATTTTATTTTTCAACAACACTTGAATTTCATGGTATGTGTACATTTTATAGGGTGATTTGGCTGTTTGAATGTGTTTTATAATCTCTTTTTGATGTAATCGCTTGTTCCGTAACCCTTCTATGATATTGATTACTCTCCAGCCGCTCGGACCGACATAAAAAAGTTTATTATCGGATTCTTCGATCATCTCGAACGCTTTCGGATTTGCATGCAAGATTTCGCGAACTTCCCTTGTTTTATTCTCTTTGACCTTTTGATTGAGTTCATCAATATTGACTTCGATTTCCGCTTCCGTACTCATGGAAGTTTTATTGGATTTTTTAGAGAGCTCTTTTTTAGAAGCGATTTTACTAGGCGGACTTTTTTTATTCTCTGCCGTCTTTTCTACCGGTACAGTAGCCAGATGTGCGGACGAAGCATTGGTGTCGGCTTTAGGTCCCGGAAGTATCGTATCTTTTTCGACGCTATGCTGTGCACATCCTGCAAACATTGCCAGCGCTATAATGATGATAAAAAAGTGAATAGTGTTACGTTGCATTCCTGGAACCTCATAATTCTTTTAAATATAATACAACATAAAAGCTTGCAGCATATTTATTATTCAAATATCTCTACTGCTCCAACCACCCTTCAACGTCCTCAACGACAAATTCCATCGATCCGTCCAAGAGATGATCCGCACCTTCGACACCGTACTGTTGATAATGTTCTGCGACAAGCGGCGCACGCAGTACAGCAAAATTTTCATCTTCGCTGTTGCCTCTGCCCCAGATATCGAGTGTTTTGATCTTAATTTTCGGCATGTTGTCGGTACACGAAATCAGCTTGCTCTTATTTCCACGGCACCCAATAGCGATATAACCCGCGATCGGAGCATTGGGATGAGAAACCAGATAACTGCTGGTCATCCCCGCACCCAGCGAATGCCCCATCAAATAGATCGTTTTGACCCCTTTACTGTGTAAAAACTCGATCGCCTGATCGATCATCGCATCGACTTTCGGCTGCTCTTTCTCATACTCTTCATACCCTTCGTATTGATTGGGCATTTGCAGCGATAAGGTATGAAAACCGATGTCTTTATTGAGCGCCAAGCGCAGAGGCTTAACGACTTTAAAATCAGGGTTCATCCCTTTACCGTGTGCCAAAATGATCCCTTTATCGCTTTGACCTTGGAGATAAAGGGCTTTTTCAGGGATTGAAGCGGCGAACATATACATCGGAAGTAAAATCGATAACAGGGAAAGACGACGCATAGGGTATCCTTCTATTTTTGCATAAGCATACTCATCATCTATAAATTTTGTGTAAAAACACTCTCAATTTTGATCGATAATCAGCTCGTTCGGCAACTCGTCCACATCTCCAGCTTCGGCCGGAAATTCTCTCTTCAAAATCGCACCACACGCTTCGATCGCTTCCAAATAGCCTTGTGCTACATTTTTCGTCTCTAAATTCTGACGAAACTCTTCGATAACCGCTTGCCATGTTTCAGTTGATATTTTCGCATCGATTCCGATATCGGTGATGATCTCGGCATATTTCTCATCGATGGAGACAAAAAACAAAATTGCCCGCCGCTTCGACGTCCGGTACAATCCGAACTTTCGGAAACTCTGCTGTGCAACCAATGCCGCTTGACGATGTTTGACCGCCGAAGGAACTAATCCATTTGTGACTACGGATAATTGGGTGAGGATCATCAATAGAATAAAGGAAGTAATCTGCAACTGAAATATTTTTTCAATACTAAACCAATCGGTTAGCCAAAAAATCAAATGGGGTATTAGCAATGCACTAAGTGCCGCAACGAAAAAAGCGTATATTCGATAATTACCGCTTTTTTGAGTAATCACGGCGACAAACTCACACGAGCTTTGACGTTCGGCACTCTCAATCGCTTCTTTGATCTGCTCTTTTATACTCTCGTTTATCTGCTTCATTAACTCCCCAATCCGTATCCGCTAAAAATGTCATATAAATCTCTACTCATTGAAGCGGATGAATTTCCAATTGTATCAATAATCGAGCCAAAAGTCAGAATTTTTATTAGAGAAGCAGATAATAATGAATAGAATAAAATCTAAAAGTGCATAGCACTGCTTCATCTTTTACCTGCATGCTATAATGGCGGAATTCATCCCTGAAAAGGCGCCTCTTGTCCGAACCTCTCACCGACACATACAAAGTCCTCAAACATACCTTCGGATTCCCAGGTTTTCGAGAGATGCAAGAAGAGGCGGTGGACGCGATTCTAAGCCGGCGCGATCTGGCGATGCTGCTCCCGACCGGAGGGGGAAAATCGCTCTGTTATCAGCTCCCTACCCTAATGATGAAGGGGATAACTATCGTTGTTTCTCCTCTTATAGCCCTCATGCACGATCAGGTACTCGCCCTCCATGAGCTCGGCATCGAGGCGGCGATGATCTCATCCGCACAATCGGCACAAGAGCAGCAGGAGAGCTTTTCAAAAGCAAAAAACGGCATCTTAAAGTTCCTCTACATCGCTCCTGAACGGTTGGCAAACGGAGGATTCATCTCGTGGCTGGCGACACTGGATATTAACTTTTTCGTCATCGACGAAGCCCACTGTATCAGTGAATGGGGGCATGAGTTCCGCGACGACTACCGACGACTCGGCGAGCTACGTTCCGCATTCCCGCATACCCCTATCGCCGCCTTTACCGCCACTGCCACCCCGAAAGTACGTGAAGACATCCTCTCCCAGTTGGGACTGAACGATCCTCTGATACTACGTGCACCCGTACTGCGCAAAAACATCACGATCACCGTCCGTGAACGCGACAGCGGATGGCGAACCGAACTCATGAACATTTTGAACAAACACGAGGGGGAGAGCGGGATCATCTACGCCTTTTCCCGCAAAGAGACCGAAGAAGTCGCCGACTTTCTATCAAAAAAATCGCTGCGCTGTGCGGCCTACCATGCGGGGATGAGTTCAGAGCAGCGCCAAAGCGTCCATCAGGCATTCTTAAACGACGAGACCCAGATCATCGTCGCCACCGTCGCATTCGGGATGGGGATCGATAAGGGGGATATCCGCTTCGTCATCCACACCTCTTTGCCTAAAACGATCGAGAACTACTATCAGGAGATCGGGCGTGCGGGACGTGACGGGATCGACTCCGAAGCCGTCCTCTTTTATTCAGGGAGCGATTTTTACAACAAAAAAAGACTCATCGATGAGGGAAGCGACCCTCAGTATCGCGAGATGATCCTCGCCAAACTCCGTGCCGCGATGGATTATGCCACCGCCGAAGAGTGTCGTCACCGTCTGATCGCCTCTTATTTCAGCGACACCGTAGAACCCTGCGGTGATCGGTGCGACAACTGCAAAGACTCAGGCAGTCCCAAAACCGACATCACCGTCCCCGCCCAAAAATTCCTCTCGTGTCTCTACAAAACAGGGGAACGTTTCGGCGCAACCTATCTTTCCGAAGTGCTCTGCGGAGAGGAAAAAGAGAAAATCCTCTCCAACGCACATGAAAATCTCAGTGTTTTCGGGATAGGGAAAGATATGAGTAAGAGCACATGGAACACGGTTGCCAAACGGCTCATCGAACTCGGCGCCATCGAGCCTGACGAGTACAAAGCGCTGAAACTTACCGCGAGCGGTGCAGAGATTCTCAAAGGCAAACAGAGCGTCCACATCCGACAAGATCGTCTCTCCCCTAAAAAAGCCTCTGTCAAAACCAAAACACGCGATCTTCATGCACCGATACATTTCGAGGATTTCAAAACCCTCCGTGCCACCATCGCCAAAGAACACCGCATCCCTGCCTACATCGTCTTCGGAGACAAAACCCTCTATGAACTCGCCGAACAGCTTCCGCGTACAAAAGAGGAGATGCTCGGCATCAGCGGTATCGGGGAGGTGAAATTCGAACGATACGGAGACGCATTTTTAAAGCTATCGCGGGAGTTGAGCGGTAAGTAGCTCTCAATATTACCGTTTCGATACAAGCATCGTATCCATTTCTATCTATAATGCAGAGTGAATTATCCAAATCTTACACCATTGGAGTCCCTATGCCTGTCACTAAAAATTCTATTGTCACTGTCGATTATCAGATTTTCGACACAGAGGGTAACCTCCTTCACGAGGAAGATGAACCGATTGTTTATCTCCATGGTGATTACGGTCAGATTTTTAAGGCCATCGAAGAGGCATTGGAAGGGAAAGAAGTCGATGATACCTTCACCGTCAAACTCTCATCCGACAAAGCATTCGGTGAATATGATCCTGAGTTGGTTGTCACGGAAGCACTCAGCGAACTCCCCGCAGAGGTAACTATCGGCATGGAAGTCGACGGCTATCTCGATGAAGATGGCGAAGATGTCATTATCTATACGGTCACTGATATAGAAGGTGATCGTGCCACACTCGATGGAAATCATCCACTCGCGGGTATAGATCTCGTTTTCGAAGGAAAAATCTTGGATATAGAATCAGCAACGGCAGAAGAAATCGAAGAGATTCTCAATAGCGATGACTAAAATTCAGGTCTCTATTCCCAACATGTTTGTTGGGAATTTTAATACGCTAAAACCTCTTTATAATCATCCTTCACCTTTATCTACTTTACCCCGCATCTTCTTGATATTCCCGTGCTTTGTCTTGCTGTCCATCCGCCGTTTTTGAGAGTTCTTCGTCGGCTTGGTCGCTCTTCGTTTCTTCTGAACGACAGTGACGCTTTTGATCAGCTCTTTGAGCCGTTCCAATGCCGCTTCTTTGTTCTCTTCCTGACTTCTCGATTCTTGGGATTTGATGTTGATGATCCCGTCTTTGGTGATACGGTGATCGGTAATCTCCAGGAGGCGTTCTTTGTAGAAATCAGGAAGCGTTGAGGCGTTGATATCGAATCGTAGATGGATGGCGGTGGAGACTTTGTTGACATTTTGTCCCCCTGCTCCCTGAGAGCGGATAGCGGTTATCTCGATCTCGGAGTCGGGGATACTAACGGTGTGGGAAATCTGCAGCATTTATATCACTAATTATTTTTTCTACCGTTAACTGCATGGGTATGATCTGCTGATCACATATCCAATATATCTCATCGGCATCAATGTCAAAATAGTGATGGGAAATAATATCTCTCACCCCTTTTGCCCCGATCCAGTCTATTTCAGAATATTCTTGCAGTAATTTTTTATCAGTGAGCTTATCAATTTTTTTGAGACTTTCACCAATAGCGATGAGTTGCATACAAATACCGTCAAGTTTCTCTTTCCCTTCAGGGGAGTCGGTAAAATAGTTGCTATTTATTACAGGTTCAAAGCGTGTAGTAACCGTTTTAAGTGCCTCATTGATTTGTTCGAGGATGATGAGGACTTGGTTAGACAAAAACAGCCTCATTCTCAATATTTTGTTTGAGGTAGGGATTCATTTTTTCACGATAACGGATTACATCAACATTGGTATGAAAAAGCTTTTCTAGAACGTTTTTAGCATGAACGATGGCAAACATATCCGGTGTTTTAGTTTCTACTACGACATCTATATCACTGTTTGATTTTGCTTCATTACGGACGGTTGAACCAAAAAGCCCTATACGGATGATCCCAAAATGATCGGCAAAATCGTTTTTAAACTGCTTTAGAATATCAAGCGCTTGATCTTTTTGCATCCGTGTCCTTTTGATTTTAAATAGAGTGATTGTAACATAATCTACTCGATCTATTATCTCCCCCGTCCGCCCGATTTTTTCGGTGAAGGTTTTTTGGTGTTGCCGAAGGCGCTGTCTCTGCCGGAATTACTTTTACCGGCTAGGTCGTCACGTGCTACACGCAGTCCCCGTTTCGTGACAAACTTTGACTGTACCGGCTCTTTTTTCCGTTTGTTTCCGAATGCACCTGCTGTTTTGCCCTTTTTCTCGGCCTCTTTGGTGAGACTCTTACCGCGTGTTTTTACCAGCGCATTATCGGCGGGCGGTTCGAATCCGGGAACCAAGATCGTCTCGACATTTTTCCCGAGCATCGTGATGATTTTTGACCATGAGATATGCTCTGCGGATGAGAGAAGCGTGATCGCCAATCCGTCATTTCCCGCACGTCCCGTACGTCCGATACGATGGAGGTAGTCGGTGCTGACATGGGGGATGTCGTAGTTAATAACGACGTCCAGACCCTCGATATCCAGCCCGCGTGCGGCGATATCGGTCGCGACGAGGATACGGGTATTGCCTTCTCTAAACTCGTTGAGTGCCCGATCTCTGGCTCCGTGTTTTTTATCGCCGTGGATAACAACGTTTTTCAGACCGCTGGCGGTGAGATCGGCACTCACTTCATCGGCTTCGGCTTTGGTTCGGGTAAATACGAGGACTTGCGGATAGTTGTTCGAACCGATCAGGTACGACAACAGCTCTTTTTTACGCTCTTTTTCGACCGGATGGACCACTTGGCGCAGTGTCATATCGGCGGCTTTGAGGTTATCGATCTCAACCAACAGAGGTTTGTTGAGAATCTTTTCGCTCAGCTGTTTGACCGCGCCCGTCATGGTTGCCGAAAAGAGCATATTTTGACGTTTAAGCGGGAGCAGATCGATGATCTGCCCCACTTCACGAATGAATCCCATATCGAAGATCGTATCGGCTTCGTCAAACACCAGATACTCGATGCGGGACAACGGGACATGCCCCTGTTTGTTCAGCTCGATCAGTCGCCCCGGAGTCGCGACGATGATATCGACCCCTTCTCCCAGCTCTTTTGCCTGACGTGCCATATTGGCTCCCCCGTACAGGGAGATAGTAGTGAGTTCAAGCCCCTCTGCGTACGAGCGGATCGCTTCGGCTACCTGCGATGCAAGCTCACGTGTCGGAACGATGATCAACGCTCTGGCACTGGCTTGTTTGGCACCGCCTGCACTGATGAGTTTATGGATGATCGGCAGGGCAAATGCGGCGGTTTTACCCGTACCGGTTTGGGCGGCTCCGAGGATGTCCCGTCCGCGCAATACGAGCGGAATAACCTGTGATTGAATCGGAGTCGGCTCACTGTACCCTTTTGCTTCAAGAGTATCGAGGAGGTGCGGGCTAAGCCCTAAAGTCGTAAATGACATATGGTAAGTACCTTTTTGGTATGTTATTAATATATATTAACATTTTATCGCTTCAAACCTCCCATTTCTGGCATTTTTTTTGCTAGGATACGGCAATTGAATTTTTGGGAGAGTATGAGTGAAAGCATTGGCGCTTTTAGTAGGTTTTTTTACATTATCATGGGGGGCGCTTGTCAGCGGAACAGTTTACGACAAATCGACATCCAAACCGATTGCGGATGCTATCGTTATCGCGGATAACAAAGAGTACCGTACCGACTGTAACGGTTCTTTTATCGTCCCTTCAACAGGCATTATAGGGGTACGTGCTATCGGATACGACCGCAAGTTTTATAAAAGCGGCGGTAAAATGTATCTAAACCCGTTCACCCCGAAAGCCCTTTATCTCTCCAGTTTCGGAGCTACAAGCTCTAAAATCATGGGCAATGCCAAAAATCTCCTCCAAACGACAGAGATCAATGCCTTTGTTATCGATGTAAAAATGGATCGTGGACAAGTCGCTTTCAAAACCGACAATCCCATGGCAAACAAAATCGGAGCACAGGATCTTATCTTGTTCAAAGACATGAAAAAATTTGTCGCCGATTTGCACAAAGAAGGGGTATACGTCATCGCCCGCATCGTCTCGTTTAAAGACACCCCATACGTCACCGCCAATCCTCAATACGGGGTTCACACCAGTGAGGGAGGGCTTTTCAAAGACAAAGAGGGGCTTTATTGGATCGATGCATCCCGTAAAGAGCCTCGTAAATACATCCTCTCCATTGCCGAAGAAGCGGCAGCGGCCGGCTTTGACGAGATCCAATTCGACTACGTCCGTTTCCCTGACCGCAAAGGGATAAAATTCGCTGTTGAAAATACTCAGGCGGAACGGGTCAAAGCCATTTCAGGATTTTTGGAAGAGGCACGCCGTACTCTTCTTCCGTATAACGTCTTTTTATCCGCCGATATTTTCGGTTATGTGAGCTGGAATGACGCTGATATCGATATCGGTCAACGGGTCGATGCTCTCGCACCGTATGTCGATTATCTCTCCCCGATGCTCTATCCGAGCGGGTTTCATATGGGAATCCCGGGGTATCCGAATCCGGTAGCGGCAAACTACCAAATCGTCAAACAATCACTGGATCAGGCTCTCAAAAAGTCATGTACTTCATCAAAAGCCTATCGTCCATGGCTTCAGGCGTTTCGGGATTACGCATTTGACCGACGCATTTACGGAGAAAAAGAGATCCGTGAACAAATCGCTGCCAGCGAGGCATTCGGAAGCTGCGGATGGATTTTATGGAATCCCCGTAATGTCTACACTCAGCAAGGGTTAAAGTAAAAATTATGTACAATAAAAAGAAAGAGGTATTATGAATTCCGAAAAAGTAATTTCCGGTTTTTTTATCATCCTTGCCCTGACCCTGAATTTCGGGTTTGTGTATGGTGATTTTGACGTTATAGCGTATCACAGCGTATATGAGCTGGTTGCGGCGATCACCGTCAATATTATTGCCACGATCATGAAATTGGGTGACAAAACCCAAACCGGTT
The DNA here is from genome assembly GCF_028681615.1 of Sulfuricurvum sp. Classification (NCBI taxonomy): domain Bacteria; kingdom Pseudomonadati; phylum Campylobacterota; class Epsilonproteobacteria; order Campylobacterales; family Sulfurimonadaceae; genus Sulfuricurvum; species Sulfuricurvum sp. The sequence continues at coordinate 22,830 of NZ_JAQUHV010000012.1, read as the reverse complement.
CCGTCCTCCTTGCTACCAGCTTTGTTGCCGATCTGCAGCTCATCACGGCCGCCTCGTTTTGGGGAATCGTCAACATGACAAGCGTAATGACTCCTGAACTCTTTACCATTGTCGTTTCTCTAGCCGTTGGTGCATTGGTTGCCAATGTCATTTCCGTCACCCTCTTCGTCGGTGAAACCCTGCTGCTTAAACGCTGATACGGCAATTAATGAGCAACGAATCGACCATTTGGCTTTTTTTACGGAAGATGAGGGTTCCCCTCATCGTCCTCAATCTTGCCCATGCTATCCCTGTTATCCTCCTCACACTCGTTCCGGGAACGGGCGATAACGGGCAGCCTACGCATCTCAGTTTTTTTGATGCAATGTATGTGGTTGCCTATACGGCGACGACGATCGGATTCGGGGAAATCCCCTACGCATTCAGTTATGCCCAGCGTATCGTTGTTTTTCTCACTATTTACGCAACCGTTCCGGCTTGGATTTACGCGTTGGGTTCCATTATCGCATTGCTTCAGGAAAAAACCTTTACCAGTGCGATAAAGATGAATACGTTTCGGCGCAAAGTCCGTCATATCGGACAGGACTTTATTATTGTCTGCGGGTATACCGATGCAGGGAAATTGCTGATTGACAGACTCAACAAAGACAATCTCTACCGTATCATCGTCATCGACAAAAATATAGAGAAAATCGAAGCGCTGCAAAGTGAAATGTATCTCCCCTCTATCCCGGCGATTGTTGCCGATGCATCCATGACGGATGTGCTGAAATCCTCGGGAATCGAATCTCCTCATTGTAAATTTCTCGTTACCCTCTTCGATGACGATCAGCTTAATCTCAAAATCTCGGTTCGTGCCCGTATTTTGAATAAAAAACTTCGTATTATCGCCCGTTCAGGGATTAAACAAGGGGGCGAAAATTTAGCGAATATCGGTGTCGATCATGTTATCGATGCGTTTTCGATCATTGCCAGACGTATCGATTTTGCCTTCCTCTCCCCCTATTTGTTTAATCTACTCAGCTGGGTACAGGGGGGAAATCTCCACGTCAGCAAAAGCGATATTCTCCCCGTCGGAAAGTACATCGTGTGCAGTAAAGGGCGTTTCGGGAAAACCCTCCAAAAAACGCTGGACAATAATCATATCGAATACACCTATCTCGATATCAACAAAGAGACGAATGAAAAAGTTTCCTCGGATCAGGATTTTTTCATTCAGGCTGGGATTATGGACTCCGCCTGTATCATCGCCGGAACCAATGACGATGCGATCAACCTCTCTATCATTGCAACCGCACGGGCTCTGAACCCTAAGATTTTTGCCATCGTCCGTGAAAATGAGCTCGAAGAACGGAGCCTCTTTAGCAATCTCAAAGTCGATAAAATCTTTATCCTCGATCAAATCGCCGCGCTGGACGGATACAACTACATCGACCGTCCGATGACATTCAAATTTATCGATGCGATTGCGGAACAGAATCAAGAGGTCTTTGTCGATACTCTGATGCTTATCACCAGCAGGGTCAACAAACGTCCGGCTCTGATTGAAATGGAGATCGATGAACTCCATATGTATGCATTAAGCCGCTATTTACGCGAGTTTCCGGTAAGGCTGGGCCAATTAATCAATAACCCCTACCGCGATGATAAAGATTTGGAAATCGTCATTTTAGGGCTTGAACGTCCGAGTGGAGAGTTTATCCTTTTACCGAAAGCAGATACGCTTCTGCAACCGAACGACCGATTGCTGTTTGCTACGACCCGACCGAGTTTGGAGCAGTTCGAAACCATAGTCAACCATTATTATGAACTCTACTACGTCATTCACGGTGTCGAAGCGCGACGGTTTAAACTCCCCTTTTAATGGCTACACTCCCGATTCACGACGTCATTGAGGAGCTCAAATCGCTCCTCAAATGCAACAACCGCCTCATCCTCCAAGCCCCACCCGGTGCGGGAAAAACAACCGTCGTCCCCCTCGCTCTCATGGATGAGCCGTGGCTGGAGGGTAAACAGATCATCATGCTCGAACCGCGCCGTATTGCCGCACGAAGTTCCGCCGCACGGATGGCACAGCTCTTAGGCGAAAAGGTCGGGATGCGGGTCGGATACCACATCCGAGCCGACAAAAAGAGCAGTAAACAGACCAAAATCCTCGTCGTTACCGAGGGGATTTTAACCCGAATGCTCCAACGCGATCCTTCCCTCGAAAACGTCGCCCTCATTCTCTTCGATGAGTTCCATGAGCGCCACCTGCAGAGTGATCTTTCTCTCGCTTTTGCCCTCCAGACTCAGGAGTTTTTACGCGAGGATCTGAAAATCGTTGTGATGTCGGCGACACTCGATACCGATGCTCTGCAATCGTTGCTGAACCATCCTCCGCTGCTTACCAGCGAAGGGCGCAGTTATCCGATTACCATAGAGCACTTGCCGCCGAATTCTCCTCCGGTTGAGGCGAAAAAGATCGTCCCTGCATTGATGGCTCTTCTACCGGACATTATCGCAAACGAGAGAGGCAACATCCTCGTCTTTTTACCCGGAACACGCGAAATCAGAATGTTAGAAGCGGCATTAAAAGAGCATTGCCGCAATATGCAGATCACTATTTCTCCGCTGTACGGCGAACTCTCCAAAGAGGCCCAAGAACGTGCCATAGCGCCATCTGAGAGCCGCAAAATCGTCCTCGCAACCAACATCGCCGAAACGAGTCTCACCATCGAGGGAATCACCATCGTCGTCGATTCAGGCCTCGAAAAAGTGCTCATGTTTGATCCCCTCAGCGGAATGGAACGTCTCATTACCCAGAAAATCTCACGTGCCTCGGCGGATCAGCGTGCCGGCCGAGCGGGGAGGCTGAGTGCGGGGAAATGCTACCGCCTGTGGACGGCGGCTAGCCACCATGCACTCATCCCCCACAAAGAACCCGAAATTCGGCTTTGCGACCTGACGCCGCTTTCCTTGGAACTGAGTGCATGGGGTGACACGGATCTCTCATGGATTACGCCTCCTCCTGCAAAAGCAATCGAACACGGCGCCGCATTGCTTCACAGTTTGGGCGCTACCGATACCAAAGGCTCTATTACCCCGCACGGCAAAGCGATGATGGGGCTAGGGATACATCCCCGTTTGGCCCATATGATCCTTATCGGACGAACTTTGGGATGTGAGAGCGAAGCGATCCTCCTTGCCTCACTGCTGGGCGAACGCGATCTCTTTTCGCGAAGTATCAGCCGGTCCGCCGATATGCGAGAACGTTTTTGGGCTTTATCGGATTATCTGAACGGCAAAGGGATCCCTCACGAGTTCAGAGAGAGTGCCGAAACGATCCTCAAAACCGCACGGGAACTATCAAGTCGGCTCAAGATATCGCTTCGCTTATCGAGCGATTTTGCCTCCCCCATGATCGCCCTCCTGCTCGCCCTCACCTATCCCGACCGAATCGCCCGCCTGCGTACGGCCAAAGATGAAAAATACCTCCTCAGCAACGGTAAAGAGGCGATTTTACCGCATGAAGATGATCTGAGCGGCGAAGAGTGGCTCGTGGTCACCGAGAGCGACGGAAATTCGACGATGGCACGCATCTATCGGTGTGCACCTTTGGATATCGATCTATTGGAAACGCATACGCCCGAACTCTTTGAGAACGAAGAAGCGATCGTGTGGAACAACGAGTCAAAACGGGTCGAAGCCAGAGAGATACGCCGCATCGGAGCCATCATCATCGAATCGCGCCCGCTGCAAAATCCCGATCCTGCCAAGGTCAGGAAAAGACTATTGGAAGCGATACACACCCACGGCTTAGAAGCTCTGGTCTGGTCGCCGTCCGCACTCTCGCTGCGCCATCGTCTCCAAGCCCTGCACCATCACTCAGCGGAGAATTCCTTCGGGGATTTCAGCGACGAAGCACTCTTAGCATCACTCGAAATGTGGCTATTGCCTCATATCACTACCCAAAGTTCATTCCGCGACTGCGAATCCCTCGATCTCTACGCGATCCTATCATCACAGCTTTCGTGGGAGCAGACGAAGCGATTGGACACACTACTGCCCACCCATTTCACCGCCCCTACCGGAAGCACTATCGCACTCGATTATTCCGATCCCGAAGCGGTTATACTGGCGGTACGGATTCAGGAGGTTTTCGGGCTGAGCGAGCATCCGAGCGTCATGGAGGGAAAAATTCCGCTTCTGGTGCATCTGCTCTCTCCGGCACGCCGTCCGATACAGGTCACGCGGGATTTAGTCGGATTTTGGAACGGTTCGTACGTAGATGTCAAAAAAGAGCTCAAGGGGCGCTATCCGAAGCACTATTGGCCGGATGATCCCCGCACCGCAGAGGCGACGAGCAGAACGAAAAAATATATGGGGAGTTAAATACTGACCCGATCTTCCATCGCCTTCGTCAATGAGAGGATATCGACATTCTCCAAACTCACCCCCGTCGGAACCCCCTGAGCGATACGGCTGAAACGGACATCGCACGTGCTCAGTTTGTCTTCGATATAGAGCATGACCCCTTGATTGGCGATAGAGGGGGTCAGCGCAAAAATGATCTCTTTTATCCCGCTTTGCACGACACCGCGCAAGTGAGCGAGATCGAGTTCTTCGAGGGAATCGAGGACAAAATAGCGTCCGTCGAACAGGGCGTTTTCCTCAAAGGTCAAAATATCTTTGGCGTTTTCGACGATACAGAGGATTTCATGATTTCGGCGTTCGTCACTGCAAATGGAGCATAACTCGTCTTCACTCAGCCCGCCGCACGATCGGCATTTTTTGAGGCTTGTAATCGCATTTTCGATCGCATGGGCGAGTTTGAGCGCACCGAAACTGTCGTGCATCACCATATGATACGCCAGACGGGTTGCCGATTTCTGTCCGATCGTCGGGAGTTGCTGCAGGGCATCAACAAGGCGGTTAAATTTCTCTAGGGAACGTTTCATGGACGTATTGTAGCAAAGGTTGTTCCAAAAATAGTTTAGTCTTTATGACTCAATTAAGCTAACACTCTTTTTGACATGGTATAATTGCGCGAAAAATATGTTTTTGGAGTCTATGCGTGGAAGAAATGAGCTATTATGAGATTTTAGAGGTTAGTAAAAGCGCCAACGGTGACGAAATCAAAAAAGCCTACCGTAAAATGGCGAAACTCTACCATCCCGACCGCAATCCGGGCGATCCGACGGCGGAACATAAGTTCAAACTCTGTAATGAAGCGTATCAAGTCCTCAGCGACGATCAACAACGCTCAATCTATGACCGTTACGGTAAAGAAGGTCTTCAAGGGGGCGGCGGTCGCAGAAGCAGCGGCGGGTTTGACGATTTGGGCAGTATTTTCGAAGAGATGTTCAACGGTTTCGGCGGCGGCGGTCGCAGACAATCACGTGCACCGTCCGATAAATTCCCGCTCGATATGGGTGTCGAAATGCGCGTCAGCTTCAAAGAAGCGGTTTTCGGGTGCGAAAAAGAGGTGACATTTACCACCAAAACATCGTGTAAAACCTGTAAAGGAACCGGAGCCAAAGACGGTAAAGTCACCACCTGTAGCCAATGCGGCGGCAAAGGACAGGTGTATGTACGCCAAGGGTTTATGACCTTCTCACAAACCTGCCCTGCGTGTCACGGCGAAGGGACGATGGCAAGTGAGAAATGCGGCGATTGTAAGGGCAAAAGCTACACGGAATCAAAAGAGAGCGTCACGATCAAAGTCCCTGCGGGTATCGATACGGGTAACCGACTTCGCGTATCGGGGCGCGGAAATACCGGTAAAAGCGGTGTAAGAGGCGATCTGTATGTCACGTTTGAAGTAGAAGAAGACAGCCACTTTATCCGTAACGGGAACGACATCTATCTCGAAGTTCCGGTCTTCTTTACCCAAGCGGTACTCGGCGAAGACATTACGATCCCGTCACTCAACGGTGAAGTAACACTCGAACTCGAAACGGGAACCAAAGACGGACAACAGTACCGTTTCCGCGGTGAGGGGATAGCGGACGTTCACGGACGCGGCAAAGGGGATTTGATCGCTCAAATCCACCTCACCTACCCTAACCGTCTAAGTGCCGAGCAGGAAGAGCTGCTCCAAAAACTCCAAGAGAGTTTCGGCATCGAATCAAAACCTCATGAGAGCCTGTTTGAATCGGCATTTGAAAAAGTCAAAGGGTGGTTTAAATAAACCCTTCGACAAACTCAGGGTGAACGGTAAGGATATTTCCTTGCCATAAATGATAGTGTTTATAACAACGTCGGGTCTTCATCCAATAGGTTAAATACCATATAATCTTCATATTTATTCTTACCAGAGCTCGGAATATTTACAAAGCCGTATTCATTATATATTGTTCTCATTTTATCGCTGATGGGAACTAAATAAACATGATTTATAGCCACTAACTTTTGAACATCTATGGCAACATTGATTACATAATCAAGTAATAAAAAACTGTATTTTGTATTTGAAAATTCTTCTATTTTTGATCTGTATTCAGTTTTTAGATATAGAAACTCAACGAGAATACCGGGAACATTGTCAATGTCATCATGAGTTGTTTTAATGCAAAAAATCCAAAAGAATCTTCTTTGATTAAATCATAGCCCTCATATATAATCACTTGCTGACAAAAAGCTAACTCTTTAACTAAACCTATATATTGTTTTATGTGTTCAGAGTCTTTTTCAAAATCAAATTTATCAAAAAACGATTTTAAATCTTGAATATTTAATGGATTTATTCCAATATTACTCAACTTGCTTTTTTCTCTTCTTTTTGAGCTTTAAGTTCTTTTAGCTTAGAAGCCTGTTTTGCAGTGCTAACTCTCAAAACTTTTTTTTGTTCAGGAGTAAGACTTGTTATAGGTTGAGCTTTTTCAAGCTTTCCATCTCTTATAAGATATGCCATTTCCACTCCTTTTTAAATATACAAAATTATAGCATACTCTAAATATTTCATTTCTAACAGTGTAAAGCAACCCCTCTTAAAGCCTGTCCGCTGCGAAATGGGCGGCTCCGAGCAGTGCCGTTTCGGCGTTCAGCGATATTTTGACGGGCATACTGCGTAAAAGCGCTTCAAAGCGCCCTTTTTTCACAAACGCTTCCATAAAAGTACCGCTCACGATAGCGGGCAATATTTTGGGTGCGATCCCTCCACCGATGTACACTCCGCCAAGCGACATCGTTTTCAAAGCCAGATTTCCCGCTTCCGAACCGTAAATTTCGACAAACAGCCGCAAAGTCTCAACGCACAACGGATCGTTCTCCTCCAATGCGCATCTGCTGATAAGCGCACTGCGGTCTTCCCCCTCGGAAAGGCCAAGCATCGCCTTGGGCTCCGGCGCGAAACCGCTCTCCCGCAAAAAGTAATACACGGCGGCAATCCCCGGACCCGATAAAATCCGCTCAATGCTCACATGACTCAGATAACGCACTCGCAGCCATCGCAGCAAATCATCGTGTTGCTCGTTCATAGGGGCAAAATCGGTGTGTCCACCCTCTGATCCGACGGGGTAGTACCCTGCTCCGTCCCAAAACAGCATTGCTTCCCCAAGACCCGTACCTGCGGCAATTACGGCACGGTTGGCATTGACACTTTCTCCCGTGTTCAGCGTGACAAACTCTTCATCCCTGAGATAGAGCATCCCGTATGCCGTCGCTTCGAGATCGTTGAGGAGACGGACTTTATCGGTCTGAAGCTGTGTTTGCAGATCGGCTGTCGTGATCTCCCACGGCAGATTCGTCGTTTTACAGTTTCCGGCGATTATCGGCCCTGCAATCCCGAAACACGCGGCATCGACCGTCCACTCCTTTATATCCGCTTTAAATGCGGTGATCACATCACTCAGACTCGAAAAAGCGCGACTCTCATACTGCTGACGAACCTGTATCCGCGGCGTGCCTTCTACCATTTCAAACAGCGCCAGATTCGTTTTGGTTCCGCCGATGTCACCTGCGAGTATCATGTATCCCCCTTAGCTATTGTTGACGTGCGAATGATCGGGCGTGAGCAAATAGACAAATGCTTCGATAAAGGCTTTGTCGGTTTCTCTAGGGGAAAGTTTGTAAAACGCATGCCAAGCCTCTGCACGCTGATCATCATAATTTTCCGATCCGTGATCCTTCTCCCATGTAATTCGAACTGCATGTCCGATCAAAACGTCCAGGATTAAATCGTTTTCAACTCTGAGTTCCGGGCTCTCATGCAAAATTCTCGAGAGGCTTTCGATCGCTTCCAGATTAAGCTGACGGTAATCGGGTGCATGGATACTTTGCAGCAGGGTATCGACACACAGAGCAAAATTGTGTTCGCCTGCGGTCGAATCGAGTGTGAGCTCGGCACCGATGCGGCTTTGGATGCTGTATTTATCCCCGATGACGAGACCGTTGCATTGCTGTAACAAATGCCAGATGTTCTTGTAAAACTTCGGAGTCAGCTTACCGATCAGCCCCATCTGTTCGCGCCAGTGACCCCAATCCTCTACATCCTGCCCGTGTGTATCAATGCTGATCTCTCCGAGTGTGTCCAAACTCACCGCACCCGAGGCTTGAAGGTTTTCCTGATCGATCAGCTGGTTCACTTCGATTGTAAAGGCATTCAATATTCTTCGGAGGCGATCGTAAATATCATGCGGTGCCAACGAGATCAAAAGCTCATATGCATCCCCCATAGAGACTCTGTATTCGCGTGTAATCTGTCCGACAAGCAGCTGTACGAAATACCAGGTACGCAACGTGATCATGTTGGTAAACAGCTCCGGCTCACTCCGGATAAGATGCCCCAGATGCAAAAGGATTTCTTGCGTTAAAACCCTCTCGGCTGGGTTGTTACCGCAAAATTCGGCAATGATTTTAATAATGCCCGTACTCTCATGCGGTTTCGAAAACGTTGCATTTTCATTGTAGGCACGGCCGACGGCGAGACGTTTTTGACGGATGACAATATCGAGCAGCGCATCTTCAATACGATCATCATACGTTCCGATCAAATCGGCCATGCGACGAACCACAGCCCAATCGTGACAGATCGCTGATGACTCGTATAAGCGCTCGGCAATCTTAAAGAGTGTAACCTCTTCTCCCTCGCTCTGAACGGTAAAATCCGATCCTCTCGATCTCCATAACAGTTTGACGGCATTGGCTTTGAGCTGTGGATTTACACTGTCCACTACAACCGCAATCAATGCTTCGTCGTTCAACATCTCCAAATCCTGAAGCTCCTGTGCCGTTAGAGGATGATAACGGTTTAGATTCTTATCCGCAGAGCAAATCTCTTTTTTGAGGGCATTCAACTCAATCTCTTTAGGATTGAAACCGTCCAAATGGTTTATCCGTTCTTTATCCGTGTGCTGCAATAATTCTCTCATTGTCCCGGTTTGGATCATTAGTGAATCATACTTTCCGCTCTGCAAATGGTGTAAAAGTTCAACTACGACCTCTTTTTCACTCTCCGCAAACATATCTTCGCGTACCAAAAAGACGACGATAGGCTGTCCGGGCTGATCCCAGTGTCTGGAGAGAAATTTCAAGGTGGAGCGAAAATGTTCTACCAGCAGTTTGTTATCGTAACTAAAATAAAAGCCTTGCGGATTGAAATAATACGGGAGGAAAACGACCTCTTCATCCTCAATTGCATGAATCCGCGACGTTGCAATCACCCGCATGACCGCAAAAGGGCGGCCGCTTAAGCCGAGTTTCTCATTTTTTCCCAGAAGAGTATGTACCTCTGAGAGGAGCGATGCATGCATAATACGAAGCGGTCTTAATTCATCGAGCGTTTCGCTTTGGATTCCAGAATGAGATAGTTTTTCTTTAATCGAAGCGTTTTCAGCCAGTATCGCCACCATCGGATGGATTGTGCGTTTATGCCCTATCCGTTTATGACGGCGAAGCGGATCGATATCACTCGGTTGCAGAACACCGTCGAAAATCATATCGGAAAGGATATACAAACTCTGCGCCCAGACCAACGGGACATTTTCATTGGCATAGCGTATCTGAGAACCGGGTCTCAATTTTTCATCGGCAATCAGCTCTTTCGGGACGATGTAAAGCTCCGGCAAAAGCATTTCTCCATCGTGTTCGACAAACAATGGTGCAAGCCGTTCACGCCACTCTCTCGCCTCACCATAATTTTCACGCATCAGCGCATCGAGAAGCAAATAGGTGAAAAACAGAGGCCATTCCGATTCGATATGCTCAAATTCACGCAGCTCTGTAGGCTCGTAGTGGAGTCGGGAAACATCTTCGATAGCGCTTTGGTGACCATCGAGCAAAAATCGTTTGCAGCCGTAGCGGCCACAGAGTTTTTTGATGATTTTCTCCCGCGTCAGCTGAACCAGTTTTTCATCCTCAACCGCATACCCCGGATATCCGATGATACTCAACAATGCCGCGTCGGTCTCTTTCGAATTCGATTCACGGGGAAGAAGCCCCTGTAAAGTAAAACGAGACCGGGCAATGTCACTCGATACCACATGGATAACCCCGGCTTGACTCTCTACCGAACCGAAAAGATTAAATCCGTCAATCGCTTCGAGAGCCGCTTTTGCCATACCGACCGAGCTGCAGTTGATCTCAGCTGCACCGTGATTGATTTTATTCCCTCTTTCCCAGATTCCGTAATCGGGGGTACAATAGGTACGGCTGATGTAATGGACAAGATTTTGGACGAAATTTACCTCATCGATCGTATAGATAAGCTCCAATCCCGACGCAATCATCTGCGCCATCATCAGCACATAGAGCGACGTCGCATCGAGCTGTAAATGCCCCCACTCATCATTTCCGACCACTGGCAACCCGGTATGGGTGCCGTACTTCGCATGCAGTGCATCGATCGGATTGAGTGAGTATTTGAACGCTTCGACGTGGTGGGATTGGCGCATCATCGCCATAAGGAGTCCGCGCATCAGTTTAACGACACTCTGACTCAAGACATAACTGCGACAATGTTCCGGATAGTATTTACGATACGAGACAGCCAGCCCCCATACGCTAAGGATGCTGTAGACATTATCCCTCACCCACGCATCGGTATAATCGCCGTGGGCATTGACCGCGGTACTCGCCGGCAATAATCCCGTGATCGGATCTTGGCGAGATAATATGATTTTCTCGATCGTATGGAAATGCTTCTCTAATGAAGCGTAGGTTGCATCGTCATTCATCTATTGTCTGTTTCTCCGTTTTCTACTGCGTCTTAGCTTAACCGCTCAAATGCCTCTTTGCACAGTCGGGTGATTGCTTGAAAATCCTTGTGCGCTATGGCATCTTTAGGAACAATCCAGCTTCCTCCCACACATAGTACATTACCGAGCTTTAAAAAATCGGTAAAATTCTCACCATTCACTCCGCCCGTCGGACAAAACTGCATGGAACCAAACGGTCCCGCAAACGCTTTAAGCGCCTCTATTCCCCCTGCAATCGTGGCAGGAAAAAGTTTACATTGCTCGAAGCCTCCGTTATACGCCATCATTACCTCCGAAGCGGTAGCGACACCGGGGATAAACGGAGTATTCAGCTCTCGGGAGCTCTGCATCAGCTCTTCGCTGATACCGGGGCTAAAAACGAACTGCGCCCCATGCTCCACCGCTTGGGTGAACGATGCACGGTTCAACACGGTTCCCGCACCGACATGCATCTGCGGACGCTCGGCTGCAATCGCTGCAATCGCTGCGAGCCCCGCATCGGTACGGAGGGTAATTTCCATGATAAATATCCCCCCTTCCATCAATGCATCCGCCAGAGGCAATGCATCTTCCGCCCTCTCCAGTGCGATGACGGGAACGATCGGGGAAATTCCCATAATGTCACGGGGATTCATCCTCTCTCCTTTCCGACGGTATCAAATATCGATCCGCCCTCTTCCGCGCTCGAAACCGAAGCGCGGATCGTACTGAACAATTCACGTCCGAAGCCGTGACGGTTGCCGCTTAGATCAGGATGAAGCAAGGTTCGTGATTCCAGTTCTTCTGCGGAAACCAACAACTCCAATGTGCCGTTTTCGACATCGAGCCGCATCCGATCACCGTTCATCACTTTGGCCAAAATTCCCCCCTTCGCCGCTTCGGGCGTAAGGTGGATGGCCGAAGGGACTTTTCCCGAAGCCCCCGACATCCGGCCGTCGGTCACAACAGCCACATGGAATCCGCGATCCTGCAACAGTCCCAACGGAGGCATCAAGCCGTGAAGTTCAGGCATACCGTTCGCTTTTGGCCCCTGAAAACGGACCACAGCGATAAAGTCGCGTTCCAGTTCTCCGCGTTTGAACGCACTTTGCAGCTCTTCTTGAGACTCAAATACAATCGCATCGGCTTCGATCAGATATCCCGCGGGTTTGAGTGCAGAGGTTTTGATGATACTGCGTCCGAGATTGCCGCACAGGAGTTTCAAGCCCCCTTCATCGCTAAAAGGCTCTGCAACCGATGAAATGACTTCCTTATTACGTGACAAACGTGCCCCCGACATAAATCCGAAGGCACCGTTTGAAATAGAGGGTTCCACGATATAGCGTTCAAGCCCTCTGCCGACTACCGTTTCCACATCCGAATGGACGAGTCCCCCCTCCAAAAGCTGCGAAATAACGACACTCATCCCCCCGGCATCGCGAAAATGGTTCACGTCGGCTTGGCCGTTGGGATACATACGGCACAACAGCGGCGTCACTTTTGAGATCGCATCAAAATCGTCCCAATTCAGCCATATTCCCGCCGCTTTGGCCATAGCGATCAAATGGATGGTGTGATTGGTAGAGCCGCCCGTCGCCATCAGCCCGACGATCGCGTTGACAAAACTCCGTTCATCGATCAGTCCCCCGATCGGTTTGTACTCGCCGCGCCCCTCAATGAGGGTAAGGAGCGTTCTAGCCGCTTCTTGGGTGAGCGCTTCGCGCAAAGGGGTATTAGTGTTGACAAAAGAGCCATTCGGGAGCTGAAGGCCCATCATCTCAAGCAACATCTGATTGGAGTTGGCAGTACCGTAAAACGTACACGTCCCGCTGCTGTGGTACGACGCCGCTTCGGCTTTGAGCAGTGCATCTTCACTCACTGCCCCTATGGCATATCCTTGACGGATTTTCGCTTTTTCGGCATTGCTGATCCCAGAGGGCATCGGACCGGCCGGAACAAACAGTGCGGGAAGATGACCGAACGCCAATGCTCCGATCAATAATCCGGGAACGATTTTATCGCATATCCCCAGATACAATGCTCCGTCATAGACGTTATGCGAAAGGGCTATCGCAGTCCCCATCGCAATATTATCGCGGCTGAAAAGACTCAGTTCCATTCCCGGTTGCGACTGCGTAACTCCATCACACATTGCAGGAACTCCTCCTGCTACCTGTGCGGTAGCACCCAAATCCATCAGTGTCCGTTTGATCAACGCCGGATAGAGTTTGTACGGCTCATGCGCGGAGAGCATATCGTTGTATGCCGTAACAATCCCGATATTAGGTTGTGTCATATGGGAAAGTGCGTTTTTTTCTCTCTCATTCATCGGTGCCATCGCATGGGCGAGATTACTGCACCCCAAACGCTGACGATTGACTCCGTGGACGGATGCAGCTCTTATTCGTTCAAGATAAAGAGCTCGCGTGGGTGCGGAGCGTTCAATGATTCGGTCGGTGACGTTTCGGATAACTTCATGCATAATAGACCTCTATATCCTTAATCTCTTGATGCAAAAATGCACGGATCGGCATCGCTTCCGTATCGTCTCCGTGCAGCGCCTCATTAAAAACCAAACGTTTTTTCTCCCCTTCGAAGTGAAGATAGAGATTTTCAGCACTTATAATAGCTGAAAACGTTAAACTCATTCTCGGATGAGGAGCCGTTTCGGGTGTGATTGCGATACAGAGATTTTCATTCTTCTCCTCCAATCCTTCCAAAAGTTTGGGATTATGCGGAAACAACGATGCCGTATGTCCATCATCCCCCATCCCTAAAACGCACACGTCGATAGACCATAACTCGCTTTTTACCCTCTTTGAGCATACATCCTGTGCTTCATCCGCACTCATACCGCTACAATACAACCCTATAAACCGGGCTTTTGAAGCATACGCTCTCAACAACAGTTCCCGCACCGATTTTTCATTGCTGTCGATGTGTTCAGGACTCACCCACCGCTCATCACACAAACCGATACGGACGTTTTCCCATGCAATAGGCGTTTCGCTGAGACGTTTGAACAAAGGTTTTGGAGTGCTTCCTCCGGATACGAGCAGCACCGCACTTCCTTTTTTCGAGATCGTCTCTTCCAAATTAGCAACAATCGCTGTGCACAAGGCACTGAGCAGTTCATCCGAATGAGTAAAGAGATGTCTATTCACCATTCCAGTTTACCCCGTCTTGCACTACCAGCTGAATCGACGCACTCGGCCCATCGGAACCTGCCGGATATTTTTTCATCGGAACAACATTATCTGCCCACCCTTGCAGTATCACGTCGGCCCACTTCCACGCCGCTTCCACTTCATCCAGCCGCATGAAAAGAGTCGGATTGGAGCGGATGACATCGAGGAGAAGCCGCTCATAGGCTTCGGGTTTTCGTGCTTCGTTAATCGGTGAGTTCAACTCCAATTCAACCTGTTGAAGCCGCATTTGATCGCTCAATCCCGGAATTTTATTCATAAGCTTTAGCTGGATACTCTCTTTGGGCTGAAGCGAGATCACCAGCTTGTTTTGAGAAATGCAGCTCCCTTTGTTAGCAAATATGGAGTACGGAATCGTCTTAAACTGAATCACGATTTCCGAATTTCGCTTGGACATCCGTTTCCCGCTCCGGAGATAAAACGGGACTCCGTTCCATCGCCAGTTATCGATATCGACACGAACGGCAGCAAACGTTTCGGTCGTACTCTCAGCCATTCCCGTCCCTTCCCGATAGCCCGGTACGGGCTTACCGTCAATCGATCCCGGTGTGTACTGCGCACGGACTGTTTTTTTCTCAATATCCGCAGGACTCATCGGACGCAAAGAGCGAAGCACTTTCACCTTCTCATCACGCACGCTGTCCGCTTCCAACGAACACGGCGGTTCCATCGCAATCAGGCACAGCAGCTGCATCAGGTGATTTTGGATCATATCACGCATCGCACCGTATTCATCATAGTATCCCCATCGCCCCTCAACCCCGACACTCTCGGAGACGGTGATCTGTACGTGATCGATGTTGTTCGCATCCCACAACGGCATAAAAAATCGGTTCGAAAAGCGCAGAGCCATGATATTTTGAACCGTATCTTTACCCAGATAGTGATCGATACGGTAAATCTGTCTCTCCTCAAAGTATTTCAACACTTCGACATTGATTGCCCGTGAAGAGACCAAGTCTCTTCCGATCGGTTTTTCAAGTACGACACGGCTTTGTGGTGAGATGAGATTCCGCGTCTTGAGCATTTTGCAGATCGTTGCAAAAAAATCGGGGGCAGTAGAGAGATAATTGACCCGCTCCCGCTCAGGATAAAGATCGAGGAGGGACTTAAGCCCCGTGTAGCTCTCTTCGTTATCAAAATCGACCGTCGCCATATAGAGCTGCGACAGGAAACGTTGAAACTTGGATTCTACAAATGCCCCCTCCCCTAAAAACTCCTCCAATTTGGTGCGTACCAATACTTCATGCTCTTCATCGCTCAAATGCTGCCGCGTTACGATAACGATCCGGCTCTCGTGTGATAGATAACCGTCATTGCTCAGATGGTACAATGCCGGAATCAATTTTCGGAATGAAAGATCCCCGTGCCCGCCAAAAATAATGATGTCACATACATTGTCCATACTTGCCATAGCGCTCTTCCTAAATCATAAAAATGGGTAAATCAATATCATTATCAAATGCATTTTTCATACATTCTCATTCTCAGAGAGTTTAACTCAATTCATTGTATACCAATTTATGACACAGATTGATTTCAAAAAGATCAAAATATGAACAATATTCTAAGAATCATCTTCAAACAGACATTCTTTTGAGTGAACAAGTGGTTTAAATAATCCAATCTGCCGGTTTCGTCTCTTCCGAAGGCGGAATCATTTGGACGAACGTACGTACTTCTTTAATGAGCCTCAGCTGTTTTGCATTCAGCCATTCCCGCAGTAAACTGCCGTTATGCAAATCATATCCGATACTGAATGCCACTTTCATTTGTGTTCCCGATTCTAATGCAATCGTATACAGCCAAACCACTTTTACGGCTATTTTCATACCCGATAGAATCAATTCTGCATCGAGTGTTTTCCCTTTAACCGATGACAATGCGACCAAAAGTGCCCCATTATCCGTTTCAATCGATGTCCCTTTTTCCGAAATATCATGTAATGCCGAAACGTATCTTTTACCGTTGATGGAGAATAGCATTTGATCTTCCGGAGATACCCCGTATCGTATCACTTGACGAAGATGAAATCCGCTGTCGACGATTTGAAGATTGTTTAGCCATACTACGGATTGGGCCAAATCATATTTTGTAACCTCACCCGAAACCATTTTATCACGTCTTTTTCCAATCAGCCATCGCACACCGATTTGCGCTGCAGAAAGCTGCTTTTTCTCTACTTTTATTGCTATTTCACCTTCGTGAGCATGGACGATAGTACAATCTGATTTGATTGGAATACCTTGATATAAAACGGTGGAAGGGAGATTGATTTTTTCCCAATTTCCAAATGCTTTGGTCAATAATTCATGTTCATCATGCAGTAAATTAGATGGTGTTAGAACACTTGTCTGACGCATTTGACGCAACGAACGTGTCTCATCCACCATTTTGATCGATTGATCATTGATACGGACAATCACAAAAATATCGATTGTGTCAAAATGCTGCCGATCAATTTGTAAAAGTCGGTCATGATATAGAAAATAGTCTGTAGTGGATAAAAAATCGCAAAGAGATTCATGAGAAGTATTTTCAAGCCCCATCATATCCCCAATGATATGGATGACTTCTTCACTCTCTAAATTTTGGAGCAATAAGATATTTCGGAGATGGTCATTGACAAAGAAGAGCCGTTTTTGTTTAAAAAAAATCACCCCGACAGGGAGATTTTTATAGGCGTTAAAAAGTTCTTTTAACGCTTCCGTCATTCTATTTAGTCGCTCGCTTCGGATACGCCATCGCGATTACGATGGCAATGACCGCATATGTCCACGGAACGAAATCAGGTACCGGAACCGGATCGCCTTTGGCATACGAGTGCATACCGGCGAGATAATAGTTGACCCCGAAATAGGTCATCAATACCGAGGTAAATGCCAACAGGGAGATAACACTGTACGCATAGTCGGTATAAAGACCTTTGATAAATCGGATATGGATCACGACGGCATAGACCAGAATCGTTACCAAGGCCCAAGTCTCTTTCGGGTCCCATCCCCAATAACGGCCCCAGCTCTCATTCGCCCAGACCCCTCCGAGGAAGTTACCGACGGTCAAGAGTACCAAACCAAAAATCAAACTCATCTCATTGATCGCGTTAAGTTCTTTGATCGCAAGATTCAAACGATCTTCATTATGCGGTTTTTTGAGAATAAAGAGGATGAGGGTAATCATCCCCAACAACGCTCCAAGACCCAAGAATCCGTAACTCGCCGTAATCATGGCAACGTGAATAGCCAGCCAGTACGATTGGAGTACCGGTACCAGATTGGTCACCTGCGGATCCATCCAGTTGAGATGAGCGACGAAGAGGATAAGCCCCGTCATGATAGACGTAGCCGCCATCGTCATTAACGATTTGCGAGAGAAGATGAATCCGGCCAACACACTCGCCCACCCGATATAGATCATCGATTCATATCCGTTTGACCACGGAGCATGACCCGCGATATACCAACGCATAATCAATCCGGCAGTATGGGCTAAAAAGAACCCGATCAAGAAACCGAACGAAATCTTGCGAAGCCATTCTGCACTGAACCCGGGTTTGAGAATTTTGATAAACGATAAGATCAAAAGTATAAATCCGACAATAAAATAGAGCGGCCACAATTGTTCAAAAATATTCGCATGGTTATAGAAAATCTCGATTTTCACTTTAGCGTCGTTCGGATAAACACTTGCACCTACGAAGCGTTGATACTTATCGATTCGAGAGAGCGCGTCATCCGCTTTGGACCAGTCACCGCTTTTTGTCGCTTCATCGATGGCGCTGAAATAGCCGATTGCCAACAATCGGATAACTTCCGACTCTTTCGGCGGCATGCTTTGCAATGCCTCGATCGTAGCATCCCATTTATGATTTTTATCATTCGGTACCGGCCACATGCGCATCAATGATCCGGTATACACCATGTATGCGACATTGACCCGTTCGTCGACCTGCATTAATGCTTTGTCAAATTTATCCCGTTTCCCAGGTGCTTTACGGTTGGCTTCATCCACCAAAGCGGCTAATTTATACCCGCTGATTTGATCCGGTACGTCAAAGAATTGTGAGAAAGCCGCTGTTTTTGCATCCGCAGGGAGTCCGATCAGTTTATTGACTTCCTTGTCTCCCGTACGGATCATAGCAATTTCACGCCATGCATCAGGACGAAGTATCATCCCCAAAACGACTTGATTGGACGTCAATCCCATAAACGTGTCATTACGATTGAGTTTGGCCAAAATCTCATGAGAAAGGGTATCGATCGGTTTCATACGACCGCCGGCATCTTGGATAATCAAATGACCGAATTTGTCCGCATGCGCTTTATCAAACGCTTTTGCCGTTTGAACGACCGGATTATTCTCATCCGCCGCTACCGCGTTTGTTGTTGAAAGCGCCATCACCGCTAATGCCAATGATGCAACGATTTTTTGTGAATCCATTTTTTTGAGTTTCTCACTGAGTGCGTTGAAACGGCCGTTTCTGACAATCAATACCCCAAACAATCCGATAGCAAGCAATAAATAACCGATATAGGTGATCAAAGTCCCCGGATCATGATTGACGGAAAGGACCGTACCGAGCTCATCCTGATCGAATGACGATTGGAAGAAACGGTACCCTTCATAATCGAGAATATGGTTCATATAGATACGGAAATCGAATTTGGATTGTTTGATCGGATCAATAACCGTCACTTCACTCGCATACGATGCAGGTGACATGGAGCCTGGATAGCGCTCAAGCTGAAAGTCGCGCAGTTTGATTGCTACAGGGAGTTTACGTTCGATCGATCCGTATGATGTATCAATCACGGTATCACCCAACGTTACACGTTCAGGATCGCCCACATCACCCGGTGTCCCCATGACGACAGCCGTCGCTTTTTTATCTCCGATCATAAAACTCAATGTCAAAGCGTCCTGTGCACCTTGCTGCATCATAGGACCTTTTCCTTTGGTAGGTTTTGAAAC
Organism: Sulfuricurvum sp.; assembly: GCF_028681615.1. Lineage (NCBI taxonomy): Bacteria > Pseudomonadati > Campylobacterota > Epsilonproteobacteria > Campylobacterales > Sulfurimonadaceae > Sulfuricurvum > Sulfuricurvum sp. The sequence continues at coordinate 3,497 of NZ_JAQUHV010000012.1, read as the reverse complement.
CAGCTGCATTGATGCTTTCGAGAAGAAATCACGCAATACGAATCCACTTTGCGCCGTTTGGAAAAGGGTACGCTTCGTCATTTCATGTTTGCCTGAAGCCAAACTCGAGTTTTGCTGCGTATCCATGCTGAGCGTGTTTAGAGAATTCGGAGTATCGATATAGGCTTTATCTCCTTCAACACTCAGTGCGACAACCGGTTTTTCGAATGTTTTATTCGAATCAAAATCGATTACGACATCGTTCGCTTCAATAAATTCACCGCGTTTAAGCGATACCTGCTGTGCACCGCCTGCACCGGTAACCATCAGTTTGAAAATCGGCTCACCCTTAGGATCGGCTACCGCTTCATAACTGGCATCCCCCATATAGTTATTCAGATTAACCTTGATCTTTTCGCCGCCCGCATCCAATACACGTTCAAAATGATTAGAACTGCGTTTGGAAAGGTACAACTGTTCTTTAAACGGATACGTTTTATCCCCTTTGGTAACATTGAATGTCACGTATGGTTCAGAACTGACCAAAACATCGCTCTGTTCCCCTTCACGGATATGCATTGTCCCCTCATACCCGACATAACGCGTTACCGCTGCACCGACTAAGATGATCAAGAACGAGGCATGAAACGTAAACACTAAGAGTTTAGCTTTTCGAGCCATGTTAAAATTAATAATATTCAAAACGAGGTTAAGGGCTAAAAGACCTAATAGAGCTTCAAACCAACGGGCATTGTAAACATCCGCTTTCGCAGTCATCGTGCCGTAATCGTTTTCAATAAAGGTAGCATAGCCGATCGATACGGCAAAAATGAGCATAAGAACCGCCATGGTTTTCATGGAGCTCAAGAGTGAGAGAATTTTATTCATTGAGAAACCTGTCTGTAAAGAATGATGGCATTGTAGTCATAGTTGGGTAAATATTTGTTAATTGAATATGAATAGTTAGATACCCTCAAGGATCATTGCTTCTGAGGTGCAGAAAAAAACACCTTTTTAAAAAGCTTTGTAGCCCCGTATTTATGGCACTTTGTACTTTAAGATATCTTTAATAATTTATCAGAATCACTCTGCGTGACAGATACGTGACACTCACGTGACTTATCAGCAGATTTAAAAACGTCCACCTGATCAAGAAATGACGCTCTCTTGACCGACTGATCCTCCCGATACTTGGTATAAACACTCAGCGTGATAGCAGGGTTTGAATGCCCCAGCATCTTACTGACCCAAGTAATATCCTCACCCTTGCTGATCATCATCGTTGCAAAGGTATGTCGTGTTTGGTAGATGTTACGATCACCAAGTAATAACCGTTTTAACAACGGCTTAAAATGATATCTTCCGAGTGTACTTGTATTTGTAAAGGCTTCTTGAGTCCATCTACTGTAAAATACACTTTCACCTTTTAAACCGGTGATTTTAAACTGCTCTTTCAATGCTTCCAATACTGGCGGAAGCATATCTATCTCTCGTATTGTTCCGGTTTTAGTTGTACTCATAACACCGCGAGTCATTGTTTTTCGGACTATTATTTTTCCGGAATGAATGCTGATATCTTCCCAGCTTAATGCATTGATCTCCCCGGTACGCATCCCTGTAAAAAATGCTACCGCAAGCCAATTTTTGAACCATCCCTCTGCATTCGATAAAATATACCGTACTTCGTCAAAAGTAAATGGGGTAATCTCTTTCATAGCAGCTCTTGAAACCCCTTTCATTCCATAAAAAGGGCTCTTAGTAATCAGCTCATCATTCACTGCATCCCGCATAATTCCTTGAAAAACAGTACTGATAGCATGTATCCTCTTCCCGGATAGTTTCTTTTCTTCCTTGAGGTAGGTTTGCCATGCTTTAAGATCGGATTGTTTGACCTTGGATATCGGTATATTTCCGAAAATAGGAATGATGTGTTTTTCAAACCCCTGCCTATAATCGGTATTGGTTGTATCTTTACGGTCGATACGATTTGCGTGAAGGGATTTATACCCGTATTTTTCAACAGTTATTTCACCCTCTTCGATCACTTCTGCTTGGCCTTTTTTCAAAATCCGATCAACTTCGGACTGCCAGTTTTTATCAACATATTTTAAATTCGCGGGGGTATCAGGCCGACCCGTACTTCTACGGAACCGTTTACCATCCACGATAACATCGAGATGGACAAAGCCATCACGAGATCGGCAATACTTGTATGCGCTCATGTCGCCTCCATTCTTGCCGGTGCTTTGTGGGCGAGGAATTGTATCCAATGCCATCAATGTACCCCCTTTATTAAATTAAACTCTTCGTACAGTGCAACCCACTCCCATGAGTGATCCCATAATATTGCACTTTATAAAAAGCTATATTTCCCACAATTAGTGGGAAATATTTAAAAATTAATTACATAATCATTAGCAATTAAATCATGATGTTGGGCATGAAATACTTGCATATGATTATCATCCTTAGCAATAAGTACTATAGATGTAACGCCATCGATTTCAATCTGACGAAGGTATAAATTTTGCTCTTTCCATATTTTACGTGTGACTGTATACCCTTTTCCAAGATATACAATAGCATCGCCTATAGACAAATTCCCCGAAGATTTATAAGCATTTTCAAACACTTCAGAGGGAGACCATGAAATATACCCAGCAAATTCAGAGGTATTTGCTTGCCCTCCATCGACATACTCAACCAAAAACACCTCATCAGCCCCATTTTCATCAGCGGGCAACTCCCACCCACGAAACTGATTGTATTCCAACCGATTCATAGGTTTTGCATTAATAATTTTTGTCCCAATATACTGCTGCATATTAATTCCTTTTATTGAACTCTCGGTGATGAAGTGGCGCAGACATCCTCTAATGGCATACCACTACATCATAAAAAGCTCTTTGGGTAGTGCATAGGCATCAAGTAAGTTCTATACGTACAGCATATAGAAGTACTTGACTTGGTGTGCCGAAGCTACTATGCACTCCATAAAAAGCTCAGTTTGACAATAAGTTTTCAAAGGACTCTGTAAAATACATCACTACATGTAGAGTGTATTTTATTAAGCGCTTTTACGAACTGTGATCTTCTCTATTGCTGTACGTTTGATATATGTCGTTCTCCCTGTTTTTCGGATATCAAATTTCGGATCGATATCTCCGTTCCGGATCTTCTTTCGGATTGCTTCTTCACTTACCCCTTTCATAACGGCCACTTCCGCAACCGTTACATAATCGCTATGAAACAGCCCTTTTAATTCGGATATTTCATTGAGGGCGGAATCAAGTTGTTTCTGTATATTTTTCATAGCTTCAAGGAGCTGCGCTTCAAACATCATTTGATAATATCTTCTTTACTAATTGATTCATGTCCAATGAATGTTAAATTTTCTTTTTGACAATACCGAATGAAACACTCTTGTACGCTTTCATCATCGAGCATTTCTATACTATGCCCGATAGTTCCACCTTTCCATGACCCCTTACGTTTTCCAACTTCTGCACTAAAATGAA
>NZ_JAQUHV010000011.1 GCF_028681615.1 Sulfuricurvum sp. | reverse complement strand
GTGGCTATAGAGAGGGGGAAACGCCCGGTCCCATTCCGAACCCGGAAGCTAAGACCCTCATCGCTCATAATACTGCATCTTTCAGGTGTGGGAACGTAGGTCGCCGCCTGGCCTCAGATTTACTCTTCTTCTTTAAATCCCCATTGATCTAATAAATCCAATTATATTTATAAAAGTATTCAAAATTAACCTCTTAGTATTGCTACTGTATACTTTCTTTTATGAAACCAACACTTTATTTTCTTAGATCTTCTGAACAAAAAATTGTCACTGATATGCTCTATTATGCTATGAGACTTAATGAAGTTAATAAGACATTATCGGATATTCCTAAACTTGCTATATATGAAGAATTTTACGGCTTTACAAGCAAGGATTTGGGATTATATGCACTCTTAGATAATCGCTTGGTCGGTGCTGTATGGATACGCCGTCTCAATGCTGATCATGGGTCTAATGGGTATATTGATGATAACACACCTATTCTCACTGTTGCTGTCATTCCCGAATTCAGAGGGAAAGGGATCGGATCAATGATGATGGACCAGCTTTTTATCGAAGCTGGTGCGCTTTACGATTATATCAGTGTCACTGTTTTAAGTGATTCCCGTGCATTATCTTTTTACGAACGGCATGGTTTTACTCTCTATAACAACGGTTTTGATGAGAAAAGCTTTGTTGATGGTTCCAATGTCATTACACTACGTAAAACACTAGAGAAGGCGGAAATTAAACGACCAACCGATGGGTATGACCCAAGACGTTGGATGGACTGATATAGTATCAATTCTTGCTTAAATAGCCTTTTAATGCAGTTTTTTGCCCTATCGGCAAGGTAATAATAGTATTCTCTCGTTTAATTGTGAAGAAGGCTATTTCTGTATCTTTGAGCCGACTTAGATGTGAATTCAATACGTCTATTGTTTTGATGGGAATAGTATTGAATTGAAGGATTATATCTTTAGCCCGTAGTCCTGTAATTTTAGCGGTTGCAAACGTTGTAATCACTTCGATCCCCTCATTCCCTTCTTGAACTAGCAATCCTAATTTTTCGCTCGCATCACCCATTCCAAGGTTATTCAGCTCTTTTTGTTCATCAGACGGTATTCCAAGTATAATCGTTGCCATTTTTAGCTGTTTATCACGTACATAGGTCAGAGTGATCGTCTCACCTGGGTGAGAGTGCTCCAAAATGCGATGAAGGTCTCCACTGTCTTTAAAATTTTCAGAATCAACGGCAACAATTAAATCTCCAGATTGTAATCCGGCATTATCGGCGGGAGAGTTGTTATCGATTTTGGTTACAAAAGTCGATGCTTGATATCCCATTTTACGGGATAACCTTTCAGATATTAATAACTCAGCACCTAAATACCCCCGTACGATTTTTTTTTCATTAAGTAAATGGTGTGCTATGCGTCGAACCTCTTCAATCGGAATGGCAAAGGCTATATTTGTGTACCCTCCTTGACGTGAAAAATAGGTAGAGGTCATTCCTACCAATTCGCCTTTTAGATCAAATATAGCTCCTCCGGAGTTTCCGGGATTAACAGCCGCATCGGTCTGAATAAAATGGATATAGGGATAGTTAGGGAGAAAGCGCTCAATAGCACTTATTATCCCAAGCGACACGCTGTGATCCAGCGAATAAGGAGATCCGATAACAAAAACACCGTCACCTGCAGATAATGCTGTTGTATTGCCATCTATTAGCTCCGGTGCATTAAATGCAGGTGCTTCCAAGACGGCAATATCGGTTTTATCATCTTTAGCGATCAAATTCGCTATGTATTCAACATTTTTTTGATCAATGATCGCAATTTTTTTACCTTCACCGATCACATGTGTATTCGTTACCAGATGGTGATCCGAATCTAAAACAAAACCGGAGCCGCCTGCATCCGTAGAGATTAATTCGTTTTCGTCGCTGCTGAGTCCATTTTTCTGGACTTTGATCTTAACAATTGAGGGGAGAACTTTTTTGACTTGAGCCGATATGCTGAAAAGTGGTTCCATGGCTGATAAAGAATAGGTAAGGATTAGGGTAAATAAAAAGAGTCGAATAGGCAGCACAAACAGTTCCTGAATCATAATAATATGACATTATAGCGCAATGATTAAAGAGGAAAGAGGGAATAAAAAAGAGAGCGGATATCGGCAAAATGCCGATATTGAGAGCGGATTAACGCATCTCTTCGAATGGTGCTCCAGCGATCACTTTACGTGATACTGTGTATGGAATCAACGCAGCAGCGCGTGATTGTTTGATAGCGATTGTAACCATGTCTTGGTGACGTTTACAATTACCTGTAAGACGGCGTGGCATGATTTTGAAACGCTCAGAGAGTGAATATTTCAAAGAAGCTACATCTTTGTAGTCAATGAAATCAACTTTTTGTTCGCAGTATTTGCAATAACGTTTTTTGTATTTTCTTTTTTCTGACATGGTTCTATCCTTGTGCTTATTCTAAAACGGAATTTCGTCTTCGTTAATATCAATCTCGGGGAGATTGTTTTCCGGCATTCTTGCCGGTGCGGGTTTAGAATACGACGGTGGCGGAGTATAAGCCGCTTTTGGTGCCGGAGCATCATAGCCGCTGTTTCCGGAATCGCTGTATTCGTTATAACCGCCCTGAGAACCACCCTCGCCGCGTGAATCGAGCATTTGCATCGTTTCTACGATAACGGAGTGTTTAGAGCGCTTTTGGCCGTTTGTCTGGTCAACCCATTGTTCAAAACTAAGACGTCCTTCGACTAGGATTTTAGAACCCTTTCGAAGGTATTGGTTGGCTACTTCACCTGAACGGCCGAAAAAAGTGATGTCGACAAAACATGTCTCCTCTTTTTTCTCGCCGTTTACCGTAAATTTACGGCTGGTTGCAATAGCGGTTTTAGCAATTGCCGAACCGTTTTGTGAATAGCGAAGTTCGATATCTCGGGTAAGATTTCCAACCAAAATGACTTTGTTATACATAGGTTTTCCTTAAAGGGCTTAAGAAGCTGCTTCTTCTTTTTTCTCAGCAACAGCAGCTGTAGGAGCAGGTTTTTTGGTTTTTTCAACCATACCGTTCCATGCTGCAATTTCACGTTTTGTATCGTATTTCATAGTTACGAAACGTAAAATCTCTTCGTTGATACGGAAACGACGTTCGATTTCAGCAATCGCAGCAGGTGCAGATTTGTAATACATAACGTAGAAATAACCGCGAGCATTTTTCTCGATCGGGTAAGCCAATTTTTTCATTCCCATTGCGTCGCGAGCAACGATCTCACCGCCGTTTGCAGTGATCACTTCTTCAACGAGAGCGATGGTGTTTTTAATCTCTTCTTCTGTAAGAGTAGGTTTTACGATTACTAGGTTTTCGTAATGTCTCATAGCGTATGTCTCCTTATGGTGTTCGCCCCTTATGGTTGTTATACAGCACGACAGTCGTGTTGCAAAGAGCAAGGAACGCGCGGATTATACTGAAATATAGCTTAATATTAGTTTTGGTTAAAGTATAGATTGCAGTTTCAGTAGGGCGGACAGGAGGAGTGATTCTTGATCCGGTGAGCCGGTTGATTTCATTTTCAGCTCGGTATCGAGGAGGAGATTAATGCCTCGTTTATACCCCTCCGGCGATATTTTAATCGAGAGGGCGGCACGCTCTTTTTCGATAAATCCGGGAAGTTTGTACCCTAAAACGAGGGCGGAATCAGCAACACCGTGAATTTTGATCGCGCTGTTAAAGAGATAGAGTTGGGTCAAAAATCCGCTGATAGCAGTGAGGAGCTGTATCTCGTTTTCCCCTGATTCGAGTAGATGGTGCAATGAGGGGAGGAACTCTTTTTTCTCGATGACACGGGCGATGAATTGATCTGTCTTGATTTCACTCAGCCCGAAGACGTGTTCGTCAATCTCTTTCATTCCGATTGGTTTTCCCAAGATGGAGAGTTTGGAAAGTTCGTTGCAGGCGAGGGCAAGATCGTTGTTGTGTATATCGAGGAGGTGAAAGGCGGCTTGGTTATCGAGCTGAACGCCTAAGCTTTGCGCTTCTTGCATAACGATGGCGCGCGCTTCGTTAGCATAAGGATGGAAGAAACGGACCGATCCGGAATGAGAGCCTTTAAACGCCGTATCGGCTCCTTTGACGTCTTCCCCGTAGTAGCAATAGATGAAGATGTTATCGGGATTTTTTCCTACCAATTCGACGAGGGCATCGAGTTCCGCTTTAGGAAGTTTTTTCTCATGTTTGACGATCAGGAGATTTTGATCGCCGAAGAGCGATCCTTGAGAAAGATGGGCTTTTGCGGCATTGAAATCATATTCGTCATGATAGAGACTGAGAACCGATGCCCCTTCGATTTGGGCTAATTTATGGGCATATCGGTCGGTTAGAAAGTGACTTTCTCCGAAGAGTGCCATCGCACGCGGAGCACTGCTGTTTTGGATGTGACGGTCTAGCTCTTGTCTATTCATACAATTTTCCTGCGGGCTCACTTGTGTGCGATACCTCTTCTTTTTCGATACGGCGTACGAATGAAGCGGTGATTTTTGCGGTGGCGAGGTTGGAACTTTCAATTTTAACGATGATATCGTCAAAGAGCATTAGACCGAACTGCGACGTGATGGCCACTTTGGCTCCCGTGATAGTGTCGTGGATCTCTGCCATAACCGGTTCTTCGGCACGCATTATTCGGGCTTTAAACTCTTGACCGATAACAGTGGCTGCCCAGCGGGCAAATTTACGTTCATGGAAACGGATCTCGATATCGCTTGCCTCGCGCTCTTTTTCACTGATGGAGGTACAGAGCGACTCGATATTGCGTAACACATACGATCCTTCTTCGGTGTCTCCCGCCGCGATCGCTTTGAGTAAACGATGGACAATCAGGTCGCTGTATCGGCGGATCGGAGAGGTGAAATGGGTATAGCGATCGAATCCGAGACCGAAATGTCCCATATTATACGGGGCGTAGCGTGCCTGCATTTGAGCGCGGATAATGAGGGTATCGACTTCACTGATGAGATCACGTTTTTCCGCTTCGGCTTGGATCGCCATAATCGTTTCTTTGATAGAGCCTTGTGATTCGACGAAAATACCGATACTCGCTAACTCGGTGTAAAGGCTTTGGAGCTTGAGCGGAGAGGGAGATTCGTGGATACGAAACACACCTCGCTCATACAGTGACGCGGCAGCTTTGTTAGCAAGAAGCATACAATCCTCGATCAATGCATGAGACGGGGTCTCGACGGCAAATTCGGTAGAAACGATATTTTGATCTTCATCGATCCGCATTTCCAGTTCGCTGGAACGGAAGTTATATCCTTTTTTCATCCGCTCGGCGCGGAGTTTTCCGGTGAGTTCATTGAGTGCGGGGATATAGGCAAGGACAAGAGCTTCTTTTTCATTTTCAGCATGGTGATTGCCCTCAAAAAACGCATCGATCTGCTCGTAAGTGAACCTGCGATGAGAATGGATGATCGACTCATAATGGGTATGGGAATCCATCTCATAGGTTACCGGATCGATATGCATCTCAAAAGTGTAGGCAAGCCGATCGACGAGGGGCTGAAGTGAACAAAGGGTTTCGCTCAGCTCGCGCGGCAGCATCGGGATGGAACGATGGGGAAGATAGATGGAAAAGCTGCGGTAAATCGCCTCGGCGTCGATCGCTCCGAAAGGGTGGACGTATTCGCTGACATCGGCGATTGCGACGTAGAGGGTAGAAGTCTCGGGAATGTAGCAGATTGCGTCATCGAAATCTTTGGCGGTGACGGGATCGATGGTACAAAACGGCAGATGACGCAAGTCACGGCGGTTTGGGTAGAGGGATGCATCGACCTCTTTTGGAAACTCCCGTGCCATTTCAAGTACGTCGTCTTCGAATGCATCATGCTTGTTGTAGAGGGCAAGGACGATTTTCTCGTCCACCTTGGGATCACTGAGATTACCCAGATAAGCGGCGATCGTTCCGCTTTGATTATTGATCTGGTAGAGTGACCCCTCACTATTCTTAGAAAGATCGGTAAGGGCAAAACCTGCGGGATGGTCGGTTCGGATATCGTAGAGTCCTAAATGTCCGTTTTTCATGGATACGACGGCAACGCTGAATGTTTCACTCCGACCGGCAATAACAACGACTTTGGCTTGCGGACCGCCCCGTTTTCCTAATAGTCTCTGTGCAATGACTAAATCACCGCTTTTGGCACCCATCAGATTGGCAGTTTCGATAAAGTGATCTCGTATGCTCTCTCCTAATGTCTGAAGATAGGCACCGCTTTCGGAGGCAAGAGAGACAATACCCGCACGGTATTGGGAGTTGAACTGATATTTTCCCTCATCATGAGTGATGAGTTTCATCGCAGCCCACTGATTGACGCTTTCGCGCTCCTCGGGTGCAATATCTTGGTCATAAAGGCCGTGGGTAAGACGAATTAGGAGTGATTTCATGACATTATTATAGTCAATAAATACTTCTATGATAGAATAACTCTCTATTTTTACAAAGGAACACACTAATGACATATGAAGCGATTTTAAATCAACTCGGATATACCCCTAACGAAGCACTGAGCCTTCAGCTTGCGCGTATCGAAGAAAATACACACGGATACGAAAAAATCATTAAACATATTTTGGACCTTCACGAAGCACTTAAACTTTCTGAATCGTATGTGGCAATGTCCAACAGTAACGACTATTTTAAAATCAAAATTGATTCAACGAGTGAAATCAGTGCGGCGGAAGCAATGGAAAAAATCAATCATTTTGCCGACAAATACAAAGTGAAGCTTCAAAAAGTGGATGGCAAACCGACCTATTACATTATCGGATTTGCGGCATAAATGACAAATGAACCGATGACGCCCAGAGGGTACGATGAACTTTTACGAGAGTTCAAGTATCTTAAAGATGTCGAAAAACCGCGTGTCAATCAGGAAAAACAGCGTGCCGCAGAGCTTGGTGACCGGAGCGAAAACGCCGAATACCATGCGGCAAAAGAGAAGCTCAGGCACATTGATAAACGCCTTTTTTACCTCAATTCGATGATCGAAAAAGCGCAGATTATCGATCCGTCTTTACTCAATCATTCCCGCGTCCATTTCGGATCGACCATAACGATTATCGATTCTGAGAGTGACGAAGAGTATTCCTACAGTATTTGCGGTACATTGGAAAGCGAGCCGGAGAATTGTTTGATTTCGGTTCATTCACCGTTGGCACGTGCTATGCTTGGAAAAGAAGAGGGGGATGAATTCAGCGTCAATCTTCCAAACGGAAGAAAGAGCTATGAGGTCGTTTCGATCACTTACCGTGAAATTTTTGAATTGAAAAAAAATCATCGGAGCGAACAAGATTTTGGATTTCATTGAGTTGATAAGCGCTTACACGGAGGTGTCTGTATAGAGCTCAGTGTAATTTTAGTGCGCTTTTAGACTCTTTCTTATTTGATTTCGATTTTTCTGGATACTTTTTTCCCGGCATTTTTTGGAACGGTAATTTTAAGGACACCGTTGTTTGATGTTGCGCTTATCGCTTCCAAATTTGCGTCTTCAGGGAGCATTAAACTTTGTCGGAATTCCGATAGAGAATGTTTTGCTTCTTCTTTATTTTCCATATCTTCTTTCCGTTCACCGGATACCATTAACCGATTTCCTGATGTTTGGATAGAGATATCTTTTTTATCCATCCCCGGTAAATCAATGCTGATGAGGTATGCCTTATCACTCTCTTTTATTGTAGAAGCATTATAAACCGGGACCATGTGGGGAAATGGATAATTGAAAAATCCGTCCATTTCATTCATATCCCAAAACGGATTGTTTTGTCCATATGTACTATCCGTTTTATGTTGAGGGGCAGTCACTGCTGCACTTACTAAAATAGGCACAGCACCTAATGCAATTAAAAGACGTTTCGACAGAGTCGTTAACATACATGAACCTCCTAGTAGTGATTTCAAGTTATAAATTTAAAACGGTTTTGTAAATGGACAGGAAATTAAGGGGGCGTTTGTGTACCCTTTGGTATAATCGCGACATCAATAATTAATATCTGCCCATCAGGGCAAGCTTTAGTGCCATAGCGGCTAGCGTAGCTTGACGGGCTTTGCCTGTAAAGCATTTAATATAAAAAAAATAATAAGGAAACTGCCGTGAGCACTCCCCTCCCAGACATCGAAAAAGTTCTTAAACAGCATAAACTCTCACTCGGAGATTATGACCATATCCAAAAAATCCTCGGACGCGAACCGAACCTTGTAGAGATCGGGATTTTTTCGGCTATGTGGAGTGAACACTGCAGTTATAAATCATCTAAAAAGCATTTGAGCGGGTTTCCTACCAAAGCACCGTGGGTTATCCAAGGACCGGGTGAGAATGCGGGAGTTATCGATATCGGCGGCGGTTATGCGGCAGTCTTTAAAATGGAGAGCCATAACCACCCGAGTTTTATCGAACCGTATCAAGGGGCTGCCACGGGAGTCGGCGGGATCATGCGTGACGTATTTACCATGGGTGCCCGTCCGATTGCCAACCTCAATGCCCTCCGTTTCGGAAACGTGTTGAACCAAGACGATATCAGCGCTCATCAGCGCTATTTGGTACGAGGTGTCGTATCGGGTATCGGCGGATACGGTAACTGTATGGGGGTTCCGACAATCGGCGGCGAAACGAGTTTCGATGAGTGCTACAACGGTAATATTCTTGTGAATGCGTTTACCCTCGGATTAGCGAAAAGCGACGAGATTTTTTACGGAAAAGCGGAAGGGATCGGTAACCCGGTTATTTATGTCGGATCTAAAACGGGGCGTGACGGACTCGGCGGTGCAGTCATGAGTTCGGACAGCTTTACCGAAGCGTCAAAAGGGCTTCGACCTACGGTACAAGTGGGCGATCCGTTTACCGAAAAACTTCTTCTAGAAGCATGTTTGGAACTTTTCAAAACCGATTATGTCGTCGGGATCCAGGATATGGGTGCTGCGGGGCTCACTTCGAGTTCATTTGAGATGGCCGGACGTGCGGGAAGCGGGATGATCATGCATCTTGACAAGGTTCCTGCTCGTGAAGAGGGGATGATGCCGTATGAATTCATGCTCTCCGAATCGCAAGAACGTATGCTCATTTGTGCGAAAAAAGGGTCCGAACAAGCGATTATCGATATTTTCGAAAAATGGGATCTTGATTGTGCGGTTATCGGTGAAGTAACGGCGACGGGCAAAATGGAGCTTTTCTGGCACGGTGAGAAGTGTGCGGAAGTGCCGGTTGACCCGGTGAGCGAAGAGGCTCCGGTTCTTGACCGTCCAATGAGCCGTCCTGCCTATCTTGATGAAATTGCCAATGTAACATTAAATGATTTTGAAGCGGTAGAGAATCAAAAAGCGTTTGAAAAACTGATTGCTTCGATGGAAGTTGTGGATAAACATTGGATTTATGAGCAATATGATTCTATGGTACAAACCAATACCGTCAAAAAAGGCGGTGAACTTGATGCATCGGTTATCCGTATCAAAGAAAACGGCGTAGCATTGGCAATGAGTGCAGATTGTAACGTCCGTTACTGCTATATCGATCCGAAAGCGGGAGCGGCTGCAGCGGTCATCGAGAGCGGGCGTAACGTAGCAATGAGCGGTGCAACCCCTAAAGCGATCACCGACTGTCTTAACTACGGTAATCCTGAAAATCCTGAAGTGATGTGGCAGTTCGGCCAAGGATGTTTGGGAATCAAAGAAGCGTGTGCCGAACTCAACACTCCGGTTATCGGCGGAAACGTTTCACTTTACAATGAAACCAACGGCAAATCGGTATTCCCGACTCCATCCATCGCTATGGTGGGAGTGAACGAAGATCAGAATAAAGTATTGATGTCCGCATTCCAAAAAAATGGAAATATACTGTATCTCGTCGGTGAAAACCGATCAGAGTTCGGCGGATCACTCTATATGAAAGAATTGTACAATGTTGTAGCGGGGACAATTCCGGCGATCAACTATGATAAAGAACGTGCACTTTGGAATTTGGTCATCGAAGCGAATAAAAAAGGGTTACTTGCAGCAGCAAAAGACTGTAGTTCAGGCGGTGTGGCGATTGCATTGGCAAAAATGGCATGCGTGAGTGACAAAGGGGTCAATGCTTCGATCGCAGTAAACGATGTTCGTGATATTTTTGCGGAAAGTATGTCCCGTGCAATCATCGAGGTTGCTCCGGAAAATTGTGCAGCGTTTGAAGCTATGGCAAGTTCTGTGGCATGCATGAGAATCGGAACCGTTGGTGGTGATACATTTACCGTCAATGATGTCACCATGAGACTTCCTGAGATGCAAAATATTTACTACAATACCTTCAAAAAAGTGATCGAAGGCGATCTATAATTATTTGATTTGAACACCAACAGAGCAAAGCTCCGCTTGGCTACGTTAACACTGGGCTCTCTTCAGCAGAGGGCTCATGCACAGTAACCTGTGCTCTTTTCTCTCTTTTAACTCATTGAAACTACATATTTTGGAACACTTTTTGCATGCAATTGAGTATGAAAAAGCTACTTAGAAAACTATTTCGGATTCGTCCGAAAAATCAGTATGAATACTATATTACGAATCTCAGCTATCGTTGCGGGGAATAAAGAGAAGAAGAAAATAACCGCCCACATGAATGTGGGAAATTCTGACGGAAGTGAGGGTTATTCTTTGAGGCGTATGATATTAGCGCCGAGAGCTTGAAGCTTTTGTTCCAAATTCTCATATCCGCGATCGAGATGATAGATGCGGTGGACGTTGGTCGTACCCTGTGCTGCCATTGCCGCTAGCACCAACGCACTGGATGCACGCAAGTCGGTTGCCATAACGTCGGCTCCGAAGAGCTCACACGGTCCGATTACGGTTGCGGTATGCCCGCTGAGTTTGATCTCCGCTCCGAGACGTTGAAGTTCGCTTACGTGCATAAAGCGGTTTTCAAACAATCGCTCTTCGATAGTACTTGCACCTTTGGCAAGGGTTGCCAAGGCTAAAAACTGTGCCTGCATATCGGTTGGAAATGCCGGATACTCTTGTGTAATAATATCGACATGTTTAAGTTGTGCCGCCGGATGAATCGTCATCGTATTTTCACCGCACTCTACACGACATCCCATTTGTTCTAATTTTGCGGTAACGGCATCGAGATGATCCGGACGTACTTTTTCGAGGGTGATGGTCGAGTTGGTGATAGCACCGGCACAGAGATACGTACCTGCTTCGATACGGTCGGGGATAACTTCAAAATCAACCATATCGATGGTTTTTCCGCCTGTACCGACAATGGTGATTTCTGAGGTTCCGATTCCGGTCATATCGATACCGCTGTCACGAAGGATTTCACACAGTTGGACGACTTCAGGCTCTTTTGCACAGTTGACGAGGACACTTTTCCCGTGTGCCAAAGCCGCAGCCATTACGACGTTCGCCGTTCCGGTAACGGTGATTTTATCGAAGATGATATGAGCCCCTTTTAGTCCCTCCGGTGCGACTGCATGGACATATCCCGCATGGATGGTAATCGTTGCACCCATTTGTTCCATCGCTTTGAGATGCAAATCGATCGGACGTTGACCGATAGCACATCCGCCCGGAAGAGAGACTTCGCAGTGTCCAAAGCGGGCAAGTAAAGGTCCTAGAACGAGAATCGAAGCACGCATGGTTTTAACGATGTCGTAGTTTGCCATCGTGTGGTTAACTGTAGACGTATCAACATTAAGGACATGGTCTTTAAGCGAACAGCTGGCTCCAAGATTTTGGAGAAGTTTGAGCAGAGTTTTTATGTCTACTACCTCTGGCATATTGGTTATTTTTAACGGATTGTGCGCTAGAAGCGTCAATGTGATGAGTGGCAAAGCGGCATTTTTAGCGCCGGAGATAGTAACAGTTCCACTAAGTTTAGTCGGCCCTTGAATTTGTAAATAGTCCATTAAGTTCCCAGAGTATAAAAAGTTTGATATTATAAGTCAACATAGGTTAAAATTGTCAAAATACAGAGATACTCAAAGGAGAAAATGTGAGTTCGGCACTTGATCGATTGAAAAACCTGACGGCACAGATCTCCAGCTACGAGTTAGAACGTAAAAGCAACCTAAAAAGACTCGAAGAACTCTATCAAACATTAGAAATTGACAAGAAGGTTTCAGAGTTTGATGATTTATTTCTCTTCAAAGCGATCAACCTATCCGGACTATCATTGGCAGATGAAGATCTGGGCTCGATCAAAGAGGGAAAATATGCTCAAATTATCGCTATCATCTATGATAAAGATGCAAAAGTTAAAAATAAAAACGTCTCATTAGGGTATTACGGACGTGCTGAAAAACTAAGCCCGAATCTCAAAAATGAGATCATCGCTTTTGTACTTGGATGGCGTTTTGAAAAGAGTTTTCGGACATTGGAACACTATCATAAGCTCTTAGCCGAATTAAAATCTTTTCCAGCAGAGTAGGCATGCTGGTTTTTATCGATACGGAAACGACAGGAGTCGAAGTCAAAGATAAAATCTGTGCATTAGGCCTTATCACAGATTCTGAACTCCATTTTGAACTTATCAATCCGGGTAAAAAAATCCCCCCCTCTGCATCCGCGATACATCATATTACAAACGAGATGGTGAAAGAAGCTCCTTCTTTTAGTGAATCGATCAGTGCACAAAAATTGGAAACACTGAATACCCCTGAAAATATATTGGTATCGCACAATGCTCCGTTTGAACTTTCGATGCTGCAAAAAGAGGGTATTGCATGGCAGGGATCGGTGATCGATACCCTCAAATGTGCAAAATCGCTGATGGATGATTTGGAAGGGTATTCTTTGCAGTTTTTGCGGTATGAATTGCGGTTGTATCGGGAAGAAGAGGCAGTATTTGAAAGCGTTGGTGTTCCGATAACTCCGCATCATGCATTGAGCGATGCACTGCACACTCGAATGGTGTTGGACTATTTGCTTGATTTGGCCGATAGAGACAGACTGATTGAAATATCGAAAAGCTATGTCCTGTTATCCCGTCTCCCTTTCGGTAAATACGCTAAAAAGCGGATTGAAGAGATTGCTCTCAAAGACCCCGGATATCTTAAATGGATGCTGGAGAGCCTGATGGACATGGATGAGGATCTGCGATACAGTATCGAATTTTATCTGCGCGGTTAACTAATTTTCATTATGCCAAAAGTCTTGCTATTGTGTAACTTTCTTATTCATTGGAGAATAACAAAGATACGATAATTTTATGCAGATATTATTTATAGCTTTGATTAAAATAAAGGAAGATACAATAAAATCTCTTATCTATGAGTCTAGAAAGGTATATGTGAAAATAGTAATCTTTTTTCTAACATTAATTACAATCTTTACACTTAGCGGATGCCAAAAGAGAGATACTTCCGAACCTGCAAACAAAATTAAAAAGCCATACGAAGGACAATCAATTATTCTCATTGTCCCTACCCTAGAAGCGAGATTGATACGAGGACCAATTTTGGATGAGGTGGACGCTTTTGAGAAAAAAACAGGGGGTAAAGTTCGCGTTGTCACACCGGGCTGGAATGAAACCATTAAAAAAATAGATGAATCCCTTATCGATCCTAATCTCAATTACGATATTTTTGTCGTTATTTCGATGTGGAACGGTACTTTATTGGGGAATAATCATATCGAACCGATTCCAGAATCGATCAAAAAACAGATCGACTGGGAAGATGTATTACCGATTTACCGTAATAGTGTTTTATCCTGGAACGGCAAAGCCTACGGACTTCCGTATGACGGAGATTGTATTAATCTCTATTATCGTAAAGATATTTTTGAAAATCCAAAAAACAAAGTCTCTTTTAAAGCGCGTTACGGCTATCCGCTTGCTCCGCCAAAAACATGGAAAGCCTTTCGAGATACCGCCGAATTTTTCAACGGTTGGGATTGGGATGGAGACGGCAAAATTGAATACGGAATGGCTGGGTTGAGAGTAAAAGACGATATCTCCATGCTTCAGTTTTTTGCCCAAGCTGCCGCTTATGCCAAACATCCTGATGACAAGGCCTACTATTTCGATCCCGAAACGATGAAGCCCCGCATTAATAATGTAGCATTTGTGAAAGCTTTAAAAGACTATGTTGATTTTATGCGATTCGGTCCTCCGGGCATGGCAAGTTTTGCAGGGCATGATGTCCGTAACAGTTTCGTATCCGGTGAAGTCGCTATGGCGATGGATTGGGCAGATATGGGGATCTATGCCGCCAATTCACCGGTTTCGATTATCAAAGATAAAGTGGGTTATGCACAGATACCCGGATCGGATGACGTTTTCAACGCTAAAACTTCTCGATGGGATCATCGTTACAATCAGGTTTCATCGATTAGCGGCAACTGGATGTTCTTAGTCAACAAAGAGTCCAAACACAAAGAACTCGCTTTTGCCTTTGCGGCATATATGACCTCCAAAGAGATGACCAAAAAGTTGACTGCAACCAACGGTACTGCCGTAAATCCCTCTCGCTATTCGCACTTTCAGGATCCTGCGTCATGGAATAGTGCCGGATTTTCAACTCCTTCCGCCAAAGCGTATCTCGATGAGATTACGATTTCATTGGCAAATCCAAATGTTGTTTATGATATTACCATCCCGGGAGCAGGAGAGTATTATCAGGCAATCGATACTTATGCCTATAAGGCAGTCATGGGAGAAATGAGTGCACAGAAAGCATTGGATAAAGCTGCTGCTGAATGGGAAAAAATTACGGATAAGTTGGGGCGAAAAAAACAGAGTTCATTTTATAACTCTTCGTTGAATTAACGATGTTGAATAAATTAACGCTTCGAAATATTGCCAATATCAGTTTTATAACCATCCTGGTCGGTTCGATTATTGTTGGAACATTATTGTTTTTGTTGTTACGTGATTATGAAGAAATTATTTCTGATCAGCAATTGAGCAAATCTACGTATGAATCTTTGTTTGTCTTAAAATATGACACTGAGCGTTTGTTGACAACCTCTAATTTGGAACAACAAAAAAAGAGACTGCTTCAATCACAGAAACAATTCCAAAATTTATTTAGAGCATTGTCTCCTAAGATCAAGGACAAACAAGAGTGGATTGAATTTAAAAACATTATCCTTTCCGAGCTTGAAAAAGTACAGGTTATACTTCAAGACGATCTTTTCTCAAAACAAAATATGATGGAAAAATCGCTTTTACGACGTCTTGGAGAAGGGCTAAATGCCAATGAAAACAGTTCATATTACATTAAAATTAGAGATTTGAACAGTAATATCGAATATTTGAAACAATATGAAGATTTTTTACTTGATGAGTTGTATACGTTTCAGCTAAATAAAACGGTTGAAGCGGATAAACATATTGATAATGCTAAGAATATGCTTATTCTTGTCACTGCCATTACTTTTTTTCTCCTTGTCGTTTTGGCCTATATCGTTTCTCAAACCATTAAAACAGGGGAGAAAAAATTGTTGGGGATACAAGGGAATCTGAAAAATGCCCTTTTTGAGCTTGAAGATAAACAAAAAATACTGGTCCAACAAAGGGATACTCTCGATTATAGTGCCCATTATGATTCACTTACGGGCATTCCCAATCGACTTCATTTTGTAGAAAAACTAAAACAATTGATAGAACGCAATAACGAGACGGCGGAGCCGTTTGCGGTCTGGTTTATCGATTTAGATCGATTTAAAGAGATCAACGACTCCTTTGGACATAGTATCGGAGACGGTGTTTTACAAGAGGTGGCTAAGCGACTGGAAAATGCAATAGGGAAAGAGTCGGTTGCACGATTTGGCGGCGACGAGTTTGCTATCATTGTTGAAAATGCACAACATAAAAGTGATTCAGAGGTGATTATAAAACGGTTCCTTGATATGCTTGATGTGCCCATGGACGTTGAAGGGTATGAAATATTTATCACGTGCAG
Source organism: Sulfuricurvum sp. (assembly GCF_028681615.1). Classification (NCBI taxonomy): domain Bacteria; kingdom Pseudomonadati; phylum Campylobacterota; class Epsilonproteobacteria; order Campylobacterales; family Sulfurimonadaceae; genus Sulfuricurvum; species Sulfuricurvum sp. The sequence continues at coordinate 63,986 of NZ_JAQUHV010000011.1, read as the reverse complement.
TGCCGGTGCGAGTTTTTTTCCGAATGAGGCACAAAGTGCTGAAGAATTACTCAGAAATGCCGATTCAGCAATGTATCAAGCCAAAAATGAGGGAAAAAATACGTATCAGTTTTATACGGAAGAGATGACGAAACGGGTCTTGGAACGTATAACCTTAGAAAATAGCCTGCGTAAAGCGCTCTCCAGCAATGAATTCGTCCTTTATTATCAGCCTCAAGTAGATATGTCAAATGAAAAAATTATCGGTTTTGAGGCCCTGATACGGTGGAATAATCCGGAATTTGGAATTATTTCACCCATCAAGTTTATACCGATTGCGGAAGACACCGGTCTGATTATCGAAATCGGCGAATGGGTGATCGAAGAAGCCAGCAGACAAATGATGGAATGGAAAAATGAAGGATTCAACCCCGGGTACATCGCAGTAAATATTTCGGGAAAACAGTTAATACACGGCAATCTTGAAAAAATTATCCCAAATATTTTAAAAAGGAATTCATGCCCTCCTGCTTTGATTGAACTTGAATTGACGGAGAGCATTATTATGAATAATCCTGAGTATTCAAAAAATATTCTGGCACAACTGGCTGAAAGCGGATTTAAGTTGGCAATAGATGATTTTGGAACGGGGTATTCGTCATTAGCCTATTTAAAAAATTTGCCCATAAATAAACTTAAAATTGATAAATCATTTGTCGATAATCTTCCTGAAGATCAAGCAGACTGTGAAATTGTAAAATCGATTATTCACTTAGCCAAAGGGTTGAAACTTAATATTGTAGCCGAAGGGATAGAAACCAAAAAACAAGGTCAATTCATATTGAAAGAGGGGTGTCGCGTCGCACAAGGATATTATTATTTCAAACCGCTTCCGGCAGAAGAAGTACGATTACTCTTAACATCAGAGCTATCCTAAAGGTGTGTTTTCAAGCCATTTTATCTTTCACATGATCTTAGTATGCTAAAATAAGATAATTTTTTACAAGGTAAACGTCGTGAAAGTAGCTATCCAGTGCGATTCTCCATTACTGCAGCGTTCCTTGGAACTTTTTCTGGATGGACATTTGAGTTCTATCCGACAATGCGATATATTGATTCGGGATAAAGATATTCGAGATGATGTACACCCGACTTTTGTCATCGGGGTCAATGGATCTTGTGATTTGGTTAAACCTTTTTCCAAAGCACAGCTGCTTCATGCATTAACGCAAAAGTTTGAATCGTGCAAACAACAATCCTGTGCATCAATAGAAGAAGAACCGCTCCCTGCACCTGAAGAGGCGGTCAGTTTTGAAATATTGGAACGCCATATCGATAAATTGACCCGTGAGTATCAAGCAAACATTATAAAGGCGATTCGAGCATTTTATGAAAAATAGTCCAACCATTACGAAAAAAATTATTGCAGGAAAATACAAAGGTAAAACGTTAAAACTCCCTTCAAAAGAGACGACACGCAGTTCAAAATCGATTGTTTTGGAGTCTTTTTTCAATACACTTCAATTTGATATTATCGATGCTGTCTTGGTCGAAGTTTTCTCAGGAAGCGGATCCATCGGACTCGAAGCGCTTAGCCGAGGGGCTAAAAGAGTGATCTTTATGGAAAAAGACCGCGATGCGATTCGTACCTTACGTGAAAATATTGCTCAAACCGATCCAAGCAGTTGTGAAGTATTTGAAGGGGACAGTTTTAGCACCATCAATCAGGTAAAAAAACGGCTTTCATCATTAGGTGAGAGCGCTTTTATCTACGTTGATCCTCCGTTTGCGTTTCGTGAGGGGATGGAAGAGATATACGATAAAACGATCGATATGATTGCTTCGTTTCCACTGGAAATGGCGACATTGATCGTTATCGAACATATGAGCACATTGGAATTACCGGACGCAATCGGTCATTTTAACCGTATCAAATCCAAACGCTTCGGGAAAACCTCTCTCACCTATTACGCATAATTCCATTATGGAATAAACTTTGCTTTATCCTTCTGAAATAAAGGATAAACATGAGATTTTTTGTACTGCTTTTTTCCCTTTTAACTTTTTTGCAAGCCGCACGCATCAGCGAAGTTGCGAATGTCGTCGGTGTTCGTGACAATCAGATTATCGGTTATTCCCTTGTTGTCGGTTTGAAAAAGACCGGTGACGGTACAACCTCAAAATTTACCCTCCAATCGATCGCTAACATGCTTAAAGCGATGAACATTGATATGAACCCTGTCGATATTAAATCCAAAAACGTTGCAGCGGTTGTTGTTACGGCAAAATTTGCCCCTTTTGCCCGTCAGGGGGACTCCCTTGACGTCACCGTCTCATCCATCGGTGATGCGAAATCACTTGAAGGCGGTACATTGCTCATGACGCCGCTCAAAGGGGTGGACGGTAAAATCTATGCTTTGGCACAAGGGCCTATCAGTATCGGCGGTAAAAATGAAAAAGGGGCGGGTGCAGAATCGCATCCGACTGTAGGTCTGGTATACGGAGGCGGTTTGGTTGAGCGTGAAATTAACCAGGATATGATTCATATGCACAATGCGACCCTATCGCTTAAATCTTCTAATTTTAACAATGCCGTAGCGATCCAGAATGTGATCAATTCAAAATATCATGCGTCAATCGCAACCGCAATTGACCCACGCACGATTAATTTGGAACTTCCGGCGAATAAAACAATGGTTGAGTTCTTGGCCGAAGTCCAAAATCTGGATATCAATTATGCACAGGATCAAAAAATTATTATCAACGAGCGTACTGGAACGATTGTAGCCGGAGTCGATGTTGAGGTTCAGCCGGTGGTTGTGACACAAGGGGATATGACGGTTAAGATTCTTTCTCAAAATGCCGTTTCAAAACCTGCCGGAAGTGTTGCTATGGACAAAAGTCTTGTTATCGGGCTGAATGAAAATGAAGTTTACACCGAAAAAGGGACGACTACGGTTGCTAATATCGCCCGTTCGCTCCAAAAGCTCGGGGCTACTCCTAAAGAGATGATTTCAATCTTTCAAGCGATGAAAAGTGCCGGAGCGATTTCAGTGGATCTGGAGGTCATCTGATGGACATCTCAACAGTACAGTATCAAAAGCGACTCCCGACGGTGGGAACCAAAGAAGGGGATAAAGCTTTACGCGAAAAAACCGATCAATTTGAGGCTATTATTATCAAGATGATGCTGGATGAAGCGATGAAAGATGAAAAAAATCTTTTCAACGCTAATGATCCCGGAGATAAGATATTCAAATCGATGTACCGTGACGAACTCTCCAATGCCAGTGCCGGAGGGTTTGGATTTTCACAAATGTTATTTGATAATCTGAGTCAAAAAGGGATAAAAACAGAGCAATAGACTAAATTTTTAAAGGTTTTTGCCGATATGGTGTATATACATCATAAACGGATAACAAGGATTCACCATGATCTCAAGTGTGAACGGCTCGCTCGTGAAAGCGGCATACCAAGAACCCTCATTAAAAACCAAAGAGCAGGAGAAATCCGTGCAATCTATTACAAAACAAGGTGACACAAGCCGAATCGATGAACTGAAAGCGTCTATCGAAAAAGGGGAATACCGTGTCGATATCGAAGCGTTAGCCAAGCGTATTGCTAAAGAGCTAACCTAAAGCATAGGAGTTTATGATGTTGTCTTATCAATTACAGAGTGCTATCAAAGATCTTGAATCTCTTATCTCTTTATCGCAAGAAGATATCATGGATATCAGAGAAGCAAAACACAATCCGCAATTTGAACGCTTAGCCATAAAAGAAGAGAAAATTAAAAGTTTCGAGCAGAAAAAAGCGATGATCGATCGCGAAATTTCAAAACTGATGACGGCACAACCTTCGAAAGCACTCTCTGAACTTCTAGATAATGAACAACATCAACAGCTTGATTCTCTCAAAGAACATCTTAGTGCACTGCGCGAGATCAATCAACAATATGCAAAAATGGTTTTAAGTGTCGGAGCGTTTTACAATACGCTGCTTGAACGGGTTGTCCCGACACAAATGGAGGGCTACCAAAAAGTAGCATCATCCGAAGCCTCATTTTTGGAAGTGCGGGCATAATATGGCATCAATTTTTAATGCATTACACATCGGGTATAGCGGTCTTAACGCGGCACAAATCGGTATTGATACGACCGGGCACAATATTTCCAATGCGGAAACACCAGGGTATACCCGTCAACGAGTAGTCACTGCAGCGGCAACACCGATCAGTATTGATCCGGGTCAGCGCGGAAACGGGGTACAGATTACTGAGATTACCCGGGTTTTTGACAGCTTCGTTTATAACCGTTATAAATCCGCTTCCCAAAATAAGTCGTATTCGGACGAGATGAAAAAAAATCTTCAAGAACTCTCTACCTATTTTCCGGATATACAAAATAATGGTATTAAAGCTGATTTGCAAAGTTATTTCGATACATGGCAATCTTTGGCAGACAACCCGAGTAACAGTGCACTAAAAGTCTCTTTGGCACAACAAACACAGACACTTACACAAAATATCAATCAGACGCGTGCAAAGATTACAGATCTTCAAAGTTCGTTGAATGATCAAGTAGCGGTAAATATTGATGAAGTAAATCGTATTGCGGAACAGATCGCCAATTTGAACAAGTCGATTAATTTGGCAGAATCAGACGGGATCAATAATGCAAATGATTTGCGCGATCAGCGCGGGAAGCTTGAATTGACATTGTCCAATCTGATCGGTGCAAAAGTAACGGAAGGGCAGATTACGAGTAATAATGTAGTTGATAGCAATATTTCTGAAGGGAATGGAAGCTATACGATACAGGTTGGCGGATTTAATCTGGTTGACGGCAGCAGTTTTCATCCGATAGGGATTGATAAAACCGGAAATAAGAATGGGTACAATGACCTCTATTATCAACGTCAAGACGGAGTGAAAATCCCTTTTGCCGAAAAAATTACTTCCGGTAAAGTAGGAGCATTGTTAGAGTTAAGAGGCTCTACAATCGGTTCAGACGGAGAATTTGAAGACGGATTTTTGCAAGAAACGAAAACGAGTATGGACAACTTTGCAAAAGGGCTCATTGAATCGACCAACAGCGTATATGCTCAAAGTGCAACTTCACAAATGCGTTCAAATGCACTTTCATTTTCAGATACGTCATCATTGCTCAGTACCGGTGAGAATTTTAAAGCGGGGACATTTGATGTCGTAGCATACGATATTGACGGAAAAGAAGTTGCCCGCCGTTCGATAACAATCAATGAACAAACGGTAATGGACAATGCCTCGGCTACCAATCTTCTGCCGGATGGTACCCCAAACAGTATTATCGCCCAGCTTAAAGCGCAAAAAGATGATAATGCGGATAACAATGCATTGAACGATATTAACAGTATCCTGAACCCTGTGTTCACTACACCTGCAAATACACTTAGCATCGATTTATCTGCTTCATTCGGTTCACAGGGATATACATTTTCGATAGAAGATAACGGAACTAATTTTGCCGGAGTAACGGGCGTAAACCGATTTTTAGATGGGAACAATGCAAAAAACATAAGTCTTAAAAGCGATTTCAAATCCGATTCATCTCAAATCAATGCCTTTAAAATGCCGAGCAGCGGAGACAATCAAACGGCTTTAGGAATGGTAAATTTACAGTTTTCATCGGTTGATTTCACCAACGGTTTATCGACTACAAGTGATACCATCTATAACTATTATGATTCGATGGTGACGAAAGTCGGAACCAAAACTAATGCAGCTATTACAAATAACGATACCGTTACGGCGCAGTATAATTCGATCAAACAAGAGCAAGATTCAATCAGTTCTGTCAACATAGATGAAGAGATGGCTAATCTGATCCGTTATCAAACATCCTATGGAGCGGCTGCAAAGATCATTACGACCATAGATCAAATGATGACTACTTTATTGGGTATTAAAGCTTAATGCCTCTATTTAGTATTGCTGCGCTGGTCGCGGTAATTCTTTTCTCTTTTATCGGTCCCTATCTATATTCCGTGGATCCTCTGTTTTTAGATTCTCATGCTATTTTAGTCTCTCCTTGTATGTCCAATTGGTTCGGAACAGACAGATTGGGACGTGATTTGTTGGCCCGCTTAATGGAAGGGGGCCAAATCTCTCTCATTATCGGCTTCATGAGTGCTTTTATCTCCACGATGATAGGGCTACTCTATGGCATAAGTGCCGCATTGCTGCGTGGAGGGTTTGATAAAGTATTTATCATTATTGTGGATCTGTTTTTAACTTTCCCGACTCTTTTTTTACTTTTGACACTCGTGAGCTATGTCAATGCTTCCGTTTGGGTTTTGATCTTCATAATCTCCGTGACAGGATGGATGGGGACAGCCCGCTTGATTCGATCAGAGAGCTTTGCCATTGCCTCTAAGCCGTTTATCCGGATACTGCATATTGGGCATGTCCATCCTCTAAAAATTATGCTCAAATATTATGCTCCATTGTTGGCCCCGATTGTGTTGGTGAGTTTCACATTTGGGGTAGGGGGCGCTATTTTAGCGGAATCCGGACTCTCCTTTTTAGGGCTTGGGATTGTTGCTCCGCAAATGAGCTGGGGGAGTATCCTCAGCGGCGGTAAAGAGGTGATTGATATCGCGTGGTGGGTGAGTTTTTTTCCTGGGTTAATGATCTTTATCGTCACCTTTGCATTGATGAATATATCCAATGCATTACAGGCGCGTATGAATCAAAAAGAGATTCGCTGAGAATTAGATAATTCTAGCAATCTCGAGCAGGCTGTCGGGAAAAGAGATTCGATTTTCCCGTAAGATTTTTGCATTGATCAAAATGACCGGAGCTCGTTCCATACGAATGGAGAGTAAGATACCGCCGTCGCTGAGTTTATCCGCATCATAAAGAGCGGTAAGTGTACCGGTTGAAGCGATGGCATTACGGACCTTTTTAAGCTGTGCCGTATTCGTTTTTAGTGCATAAACAAGATGATACGATGCGGCATTATCGAGCTTATCGAAAGAGAGGGTCGTGACAATAATCGGATGTCCGTTTAGTATTCCATTGAATTTATTCATCAAAATTTTACTGCAGTTGAGGGCAGTATCTTCATCATCGGATTCATAGGCGATCAAAATTTTTATCGGAGATTTATTGTGTGCAAAAGCAATATTTTTATCGAGCATTGCAATTTTTGGCAGCAATGTGAGCTGTGTATCCAATAAAAATGGATCATACGATGCACACCATCCGGCTATGCTTAGGGTAAGGAACAAAAATATTCGTTTCAAAATGTACCCCGTAGTGTTGCCATAAACGCGCGTCCGGTTGACGGATAATCCCCGTCATATGTATTTGGAGGGCTTGGATAAAGTTCTTTCTCATCAAATATATTTTTGAGCGTAAATTGAATTTCGCTGTTGAGGTATGGAAGTTTATATCCGATAGAAGTATCGACGATTCCGATTGCTTTCATATCATTGCGAGTATCGGTTGCTGCTCTTGGGATTTTATTTTGCCATCGACCGGCTAAAGAACCGAACCAGTTTTCGTTCAAACTGTGTGTAATAAATCCTCGTGCTGTATCAGACGGAGCATTTGCCAATGTCACACCATTGCCGTCTTCAGCCCATATATGTGTATATGCGGCATAGAACGTGGTTGCATCATATCGTTTCCGCCACTCCCCTTCGATCCCCTGAATTGTACTTTTAGACCCGTTAACGTACTCATAACGAGCCAATGAAGTATTGTATTGCAGATAAATCTGATTGTTATTGTTTAGGTGAAAGAGGTTAACCGAAAGGGTATGATCTGTTTCGAATTGATGAATAAATTGCGTTTCATATGCCATGACGGTTTCAGGCAACAAATCCGGATTTCCCCAACGTGCTTTATTATTAAGGGTAAACATCTCCTGCCATGAAGGATTTCTGTGGGCACGGGAGATTGAAAATTTGATCAGGTTTGCAGGATCGATCGCATAGACAGCTGCAATCCTCGGATCAACCTGGGGGCTAATGCCATTTCTTCGATCGATCGTAAGTGAGCCATACCCGGTGAGAGAGGGGGAGATGACCTTTTCATAGGTCATATAGGCTGTCAGATTATTGATGGAGCCTTTTGGATTGAAAAAAGGAAGCGTCGTCGAATAATCGGTCATTCCCGTTCCGCTGTCTCGGTCGGTAGTGATGGTTTTTTCTGAGGTAACATTGCTCCATGAACCGCTGATCCCAAAAGTGGTGTCACCACCTAGTAAACTTCCTGCAAGGGTATTGTTAATTCGATATGTCCGTATAAATGCTTCATGAATCCCATAAAAACCGTCCGGATAGGTTACGATTGTTGTAGGCGGTGTAAGAGAGGGAAGTCTCAGTCCTGCAGGTGCAAGGAGCTGGTGACTCGTGAAGCTGTCTTGAATCACCGCGGCTTGGAGGGTTCCGGAAAAACTATTTATGTTATAGTGGGCACCTGCTCTGATTTGCCACTGGTCGATATTGTAGTGGTCTCCTTCAGAAGCTAATGCATAGTTTATACCGCCTCCGGAACCGTGGCGATAGGTAGAGAGACGGCCGTCAGCAAAAAAGGCTCCCTTGGAGAGCGATGCAGAAAGCATAGTTGCATCGGTAGCTGCCGGGGCATCGCCTGAGCGTGCGAGGTGGGCATTAGGAGCGCCGAGAAGATTATTCGAAAGGCCATCCAACCCATATGTTAGGGAGAGACTATCATGGACGGTATACAGATCTGCCGCAAAAGAAAAATCATCATCTCTTGTTGCATAGGAAACTCCGGCTTTTTTAGTACCGTACGTACCTGCAGAGGCAAACCAACGACTGACTCCATCAGCTGGAGCTTCCCCTTTATAGGTGGTGACGACGATGGATCCCGCATAGCCTGAATGACCGTCACTGTAGCTGCCCGGGCCACGGACGATTTCGATCCGTTTGATCATGTCAATCGGCATACTTAGATAGGCGGTATAACCGTCGAAAAAAAGGTCATTGACTTCGATGCCGTCAACGATCAGCTTGCTTTGTCCGTATGCGACAGGATTGGAACCGCGGAAAACAGGGTTAAATAAAGAGAGATTGTCACTGGCGATATTGACACCTGCTGCAAGACTCAGAGCTTCTTTTAACGATGAAGCCCCTGCATGGGCAAGTTCTTCACCGTCAAATACCGTCATGATAAACGGAAGATAATCGATATTCGCCCGTTGATCTTTTGCCGTTTGTGCAATAGTACTCATATCATCAGTGAGATTATGAAAGAGATTGGAGTTTACTTCTGACTCAGCGGCAAAGAGAGAGAAAGGGATTAACAATAAAGCGAGTGAGGAGTAATTCATAGTCTGGGTTCTTTCAGGGTATAGTCAAATTTTTATGTGTTAATATAACCGGATATCGCTCTGCGCCGATAAGGTGTTGCAATGGACCGATCGGCTGATAAGAGAGTCTAGAACAGTTAAGAAGTCGTAAAAAACTGGGTTCAACCGCTCCTATAAATTGTTTTATTCCACACGTGGAAGAGACCCGATTTATCTCTTCTTGCATCGTTTGCAAAATTTTGATCGTTTTTCTAAAAACTCTGTGCTCCGGGGCAATAGTAATACGTGAAATCTCGGCTGTAGGCTGATCACGTTGGATTCTGTCCGCATCGATTTCCATTGCTTTAAGTGTCGGTAATCCCAATGAAGAGTTTGGAAGAACAAGTCGGCACGATGCAATCAAAGATCCGTTCTCCCACACCCCGAATAAAAGGGAGTGGTCGTCATATGAATCGTATTCAAGTCGATCATCTTTCTCTTTCGGGACAAAATAACCGGACTCTTTTACAAAAATATCATACCGTTGCCGCAATATAGCAGTCCGTTCCATTTCCGTTGATGCTACTGTGCATTTCACTATTTTTACCTTCGTTTCTATATTGGTTGAAAGATAGATATTTAACAATTCATCAACGCTAAATAAAGTAAATGATTTATTCGGTATATTATAGGATAAAATTACGTAATTTACGAATAAATTTTCAGCTTTACTTAACATGCGGTAATTTTGAAATACATTAAGGTGCATCTATGATGTTTCTCTCTAAGACTCGTCTTTCATATAAAATCGTAGGATCTTTGATTTTAATATTCCTTTTGATTTTGATGTCAATTGGAACCATAGTCAGTATTGTTTTTGAAAACACGATCTTGGTTTCAGAAAAACAAAAAGCGAATTTATTGCTGGAAACCATTGAAAAACCGCTTCAAATTGCTCTTTATTTAAAGTTTTACGATCAAATTTCACAAAAAGTTGCTCCTGCCGTATCGGTACCCGATGTAACGGAATTGGAGATTCGTGATCAGAGCGGAAAGAGACTTTATTTTTATACGCACAGTAAAGAACATTTGAAATCCCGACATGAAGCGATGAGCGTCACGCATATATTGAAAGAACCTACAAGCGGAGAATTGATGGGTTCCGTCACATTGCGTTACAGTGATTTAGCCTATGAAGAGACGCGTAAATCCATTCATAAAATCGTATATGGTGTATGGGTAAGTATCGCCGTGATTTTTTTTGCCGCAGTCTGGTGGGTTCGTTATCTTCTCTCTCCTCTTACTAAGATCGCTAAAAAAGTCCGTTATTACAAGCCGGGTGATCAAATGATGTTTGAGGAAGACGGCAGTGTTGAGATCGAGCAGATAGTTACCGCATTTAATACGATGCAAAAAACGACCCAACACTATCTGGAACAAATGGAAACGATGAACAGCTCTCTTGAAATGAAGGTCAATGAAAAAACCCGTGAGTTGGAAACTCAGTTTTATACGGATCAACTGACAAATTTACCCAATCGATACAAGCTTCAAGAAATATTGTTACAAGGGGATCTCTTAGCTTTGGCAATCGTCAATATAGATGATTTCAAAGAAGTAAATGATTTCTTCGGAATTTCAATCGGTGATGAAATACTCAAGCAATTCGCGTTATGGCTCAAGGAGTTATCGAGTGCATCTTACCGTTTAGGAGGTGACGAATTTGCTTTGGTATTTAGCAATTTATATAACCAAAATGAATTGGAACATCGGTTAAATATACTTGCAAAATTATTAGATGAAAAAACATTTGTGGTCAAAGAAGAGAGCTTCAATATCCGAATAAGTATCGGTGTCGCTATGGGAAATGAGAAAGTACTGACCCGGGCTGATATTGCTTTGCATCATGCGAAAGCGAATCGAAAACAGATAGCCTTTTACAATCATGAAGAAGGAATTGAAGAACAATATCGATCGAATCTGACAATGGCTTCTAATGTCCGTAGAGCATTATTTGATAATCGTATTATTTGTCACTATCAGCCTATAGTGAATCTAAATACGGGGATGGTTCATAAATATGAAACATTGGTACGGATGATAGATGACGAAGGAAATATCATTCCTCCGATCAAGTTTTTATCGATTGCAAAACAAACGAAACTTTATCCCCGTATTACCCTTGAAGTGGTTTATCAGGCTTGTACACTCTTCGCTTCACGCAAAGAGGAATTTTCAATTAATCTATCAGACAGTGATATTCGTAATCCTCATACGGTCAGTGAAATTATTAAAACGATCACCGAAACCGGTACGGCAGACCGGATCGTTTTTGAGATTTTAGAATCTGAGGGGATTGAAAGTTACGAAGAAGTGACACGGTTTATTTCACAGGTAAAAGTTTTGGGGGCAAAAATAGCGATTGATGATTTTGGAACGGGGTATTCTAATTTTGAAAACATACTCAAACTGGGTGTGGATTACATCAAGATTGACGGTTCATTGATACGGGAGATCGCAGGGAACTCACGTCATCATATTATTGTTGAAACGATTATTGATTTCGCCAAGAAAATTGATGCGAAAACAATTGCAGAATTTGTATCGGATGAGGAAATTTACAACACGATCAAGGCAATCGGCGTCGATTATTCACAGGGTTATTTTACCGGTAAACCGACATCACTACTGTAATACATGCCCGACAAATTTGGACATATTGCCCAAAATTTTACCGCCTCTTCGGAATCCTAAACCGCATGCTTCATAGGCGAAAAAGACACCTGCCTGATATCTATTACCTTTTGTATCTTTCGGAAACTCGACATACTCTTGATAGATCGGTTTGAAATTACCGTAAGGTCCGTCATTGGCTTCAATGGTGTTGAGAGAAGCATCCACAATACGTACATTGGCACCTTCACGTCCAAACATCCGTTTTTCGACCTGCTGAACCCCTTGGAGCGGCTCAAATGACGTTTTTAGAAGATAAGGTGAATCCGGGAAGAGGTCGCACAGTATTTTCATCATCCCTTTTGATTGAAACAAAAGAGTGTAGGCCGGATTTAAAATAATGGCCTTTTGATTGTTCATGATGTTTGTGAGTAAGGTGGCCAGTTCAGGCTCTTCGATTGCGATATCTTCCCACGGAAAGAGTTTAAACCAATATTCATACGGGGATTCTTCACTATCATAAATCCCCTCACCATCAAATGTGACTCCCCCTAAGGGTTCGAATCCTGTATTAAAACCTGCATCGGATGCCATTTGTTGTAGCAATCGAACCGTTTGTTCCTCTTCGACATTGCCGCTTACCGCACTGAAAAGAATTTTCCACCCCTCATACAGTGAATCAAATTTCTCGGTATCATCGAAGAGCGTGATGAGACGGCGAAAGTTTTCAGTGATCGCTTCATAAATAGTATTAAATTGACGCTCTTCATCCATTTCGTTGTATTTTAAGAGTGCCCATTGCAAAATCACAGTTTCGAAAAGTGCCGTAGGGGTGTCTGCATTGAACTCAATCAGTTTGATCGGAGCACCACCGATTCCTCCCGAGAGGTCAAATCGACCGTAGAGGTGCCAGTGTACATCGTTTTCCCAGCTTTTTTTAATCATTTCTACAAGATTAAACGGGATACCCAATTCAAAAAAGAGGTTATTATCGATGACATATTGGGCTGCTGTCGCATACATATCATACAGCTCGTTGACTGCATCATAATAGGCTTCTGCCTCTTTATCCGTGACGATGACCAGCTCATCCGCAACGTATTTGGTGTTGTCGCTGTCGGTATGCCAATTGAATCCGATTTCTTCTAAAATGGCATCGCTAATCGGGTTTATTTTTTGTAATTTAATCATAGTTATCCTCCGAAGAATCCACCGGAACCGGTGCTTTTTGACCCAGAATTACCGAAGAAACTTTTTTTCTGAGAGGTGGAAACGGCGGAAGAACCCATGCCGGATGCCGAACGGTGATAGGCAGATCGGTTTGACGCGTCTTGATTTTTACGGAATGTGGAGTTGTTCATCAGCATGTTTCCTATGACGTTACCTAATAATGCGCCCCCTGCCGCCGCGAGGATAGTACCGCCTAATCCCATCCCTTCACCTTGGGGTTCTGCATTGAGTTCCGATTTTCCCTCTTGCATTTTTTTGTATTCTTGATCGGCGAGTTCTTTCATCTCTGCTTCACTCATAACACGCTCATGCACCGTGCCGTTTTCATCGGTTGAACGGATGATGGCATGACTTGGGCCAGTGGTTGGGGCCTCTTCGATAACAACATATTTTCCGTTAGGCTGCTGCTCAACAACGAGAAATTTATTTTGTCCTTCAGCTTGTTGTTCTTGTGTGCTTTGGCATCCGCTGAGGGCACTGAGGACGATGAGTCCCATGCTTCCCATCATGATATGCTTGGCAGAGTTGAAATGTTTCATAGATAGAGATTCCTAACGTAACTGTTTAATTTGGCTTGTGGTGAGCAAAAAGATTTGAGAGGCACTCTGTTCACTGAGGCCTCTGAAATCTTCAACAATAATGTCACTAACGGATTGACAAAACTCTCTCACATACGATTGTCCGCTTTCATTCGCTGAGGTAGAATAGAGCCAACCGAAAGGTTGGATCAGTCTGGCGTGATATGGATCACAAACATGGCGAAAGGCTTGGTTTTTAACAACGAATGTCGTTTTACAGGCATGTCGAACAAGACGTTTATGGGTATTTGGAATACGAATATCGCGTTTCAGATTTTTAAAATCGGAATAAACTTTGAGAAAAGGTTTATTGTCGGCGCGCATTTTGATGGTTTCTAACCGTTTAGAGTCTTGGGATAGAAAACCGACGGTAGTGTCGGTTTGCGCGAGGAAAACTTTCATGGGTTAGGGAATGAGGTAGTCTTGGATCGCGTGCGGTTCCATCCAGCTGTCATCGTGCATATGCCCCATCGCTTCGATAGCAGCACGCGCGGCACTAAGGGTTGTGAAATACGGGGTTCCCATACGCAATACGATTTGGCGGATTTGTTCGGCATCTTTTTTGGATGTTTTGTTATCGGAGGTGTTGATAGCCAAAGAGATTTCTCCGTTTTTCATGACGTCTTCGATATTCGGACGGCCTTCACTGATTTTCAAAACCGCTTCACACGGAATCCCGGCAGCTTCAATGGCTTTTTGGGTACCGCGTGTAGCTACAAGTTTGAATCCTTGATTGTGCAATCCGCGTGCGATTTCAGGAGCATGGACTTTATCGGATTCGATGAAAGAGAGGAAACACGTTCCGGATGTCGGGATTTTATTACCTGCCGCCAGCTGACTTTTCGCGAAACTGACGCCGAAGTTTTGACTGATACCCATTACTTCTCCGGTTGATTTCATTTCAGGGGAGAGAACCAAATCGGCTCCGTAGAGTTTGTTGAACGGGAATACCGCTTCTTTAATCGCTACGTGTCCTTTGAGACGCGGTTTGAGAAGTCCGTCCGCTTCCATCACGATATTATAGTTATCGTAGAATTTCAGTGCATTACGGAGTGTATCACCAAGCATAACGCGGGTTGCAACTTTTGCAAGCGGCATTCCGGTCGCTTTGGAGACAAACGGAACGGTACGCGATGCTCTTGGGTTAACTTCAATCAAATAGACTTCGTTTTGATAGATTGCGTATTGGATATTCAAAAGACCGATAACGCCTAAACCTAATGCAATTTTCTTCGTTTGTTGTTCAACTTGAGCTTGAATCTCGGCACTGAGACTTACTGGAGGAAGTGAACATGCACTGTCTCCTGAATGAATACCTGCCTCTTCGATGTGCTGCATAACGGAACCGATGTAGACTTCTGTGCCGTCACTGATGGCATCAACATCCAGTTCAACCGCTTGGTCGAGGAATTTGTCGACGAGAACCGGAGAATCGTTGCTCACCGATACGGCGACGTCCATATAGGTACGGAGTTCGTCTTCGTTATAAACGATACGCATTGCACGTCCACCCAAAACATACGACGGACGAACCAGTACCGGATAGCCGAGTTTTTCAGCGATCTCGAATGCACCCTCTTTGGTCATTGAAAGACCGTTTTCAGGTTGTTTCAATCCTTGTTCGATGACGAATGCCGAAAATTTCTCACGGTTTTCCGCCAAGTCGATTACCTCTGCCGATGTACCGGCGATTTTAGCGCCGATGGCATGAAGGCCGTTAGCCAATTTAAGAGGTGTTTGCCCTCCGAAGTGGACGATGATACCATCAGGCTGTTCCGCTTCGACGATGGAGCGGACATGTTCGAAATCGATCGGTTCAAAGTAAAGGACGTCAGAGGTATCGTAGTCGGTTGAAACGGTTTCCGGGTTACAATTGACCATGATTGTCTCGATTCCCATCTCTTTAAGGGCGAATGAGGCGTGGACACAGCAGTAGTCAAACTCGATCCCTTGGCCGATACGGTTCGGTCCTCCGCCGAGAATCATCACTTTTTTCTTGTCACTTTGGCGCGGTGCTTGAAGCCCAAGGCGTGTGATATTGGTTGTTGAATAGAGATATGGAGTGAGTGATCCGAATTCTGCCGCACAAGTATCGACTTCATTGTATTCGAAGGCGATTCCGAGTGCTTTGCGTGCATCATAGACATCGTTTTCTTTTGTGCCGCCACCGATTAGACGAGCGATGTTTTTATCGGAGAACCCTTCGGTTTTTAGACGGCGAAGCTGTGTTTCATCGGTAAGCGTTGCCGCTGTAATGGTTTTTTCTTGAGCGATGATTTCTTCGATTTGGGTCAAGAACCACGGATCGATTTTAGAGAGTTCGAAAATCTCCTCTTTGGAAAGCCCCATACGGAAACCTTGTCCGACATAGAGGATACGTTCCGCATTCGGACGACGGATTTCGTGTTTAACAAACTCTTCATCACCTGCTATCGGATCAAAACCGCTGAGACCTGTTTCAAGAGAACAGAGCGCTTTTTGCACTGATTCTTTGAAAGTGCGGCCAATCGCCATCGCTTCACCGACCGATTTCATACTGGTGGTAAGGGTCGATTCCGCTTCAGGGAACTTTTCGAACGTAAAGCGAGGAACTTTGGTCACGATATAGTCGATAACCGGTTCAAATGCCGCAGGAGTTCCGGTGATGTCATTCGTGATCTCATCGAGGGTAAATCCGACTGCAAGGAGCGTTGCTACTTTGGCGATCGGGTAACCGGTCGCTTTTGATGCCAACGCCGATGAACGCGATACACGCGGGTTCATCTCGATAACGATCATACGTCCCGTTTTAGGGTTAACGGAGAACTGTACGTTAGATCCGCCCGTATCAACACCGATTTCACGCAAAATAGCGAACGATGCGTCACGCATACGCTGATACTCTTTGTCGGTGAGGGTGAGGGCAGGGGCAACGGTGATCGAATCTCCTGTATGGACACCCATCGGATCGAAGTTTTCAATCGAACAGACGATGATACAGTTATCGTTGCGGTCGCGGATAACTTCCATCTCGTATTCTTTCCACCCGAGAAGTGATTCTTCGATCAAAATTTCGGTAATCGGCGACTCATCCAGCCCGCGTTGGGCAAGAAGTTTGAATTCATCGATATTGTAAGCGACACCGCTTCCGCCCCCTGCAAGAGTGTACGAAGCACGAATGATGATCGGGAAACCGATTGCTTCGGCTGCTGCCATCGCTTCGTCCATATTGTAAGCATAGCGGGAAATCGGTAAGTCCATTCCGATTTTAACCATACACTCTTTGAACGCTTGGCGGTCTTCCCCTTTTTTGATAGCGCTTGGATTGGCACCGAGAAATTCGATCCCCTCAAGCATCCCGAGTTCGTGCATTTTCATCGCGGCATTAAGGGCGGTTTGTCCCCCCATTGTAGGCAAGATAGCGTCTACTTTTTCTTTTTTGATGATTTCGGCGATGATTTCGGGTTTGATAGGTTCGATGTAGGTACGATCGGCAAATTCGGGGTCGGTCATGATCGTTGCCGGATTCGAGTTGATCAAAACTACGCGGTAGCCAAGCTCTTTGAGCGTTTTAACCGCTTGTGTTCCTGAATAGTCAAATTCACAGGCTTGACCGATGACGATCGGGCCTGATCCGATGAGTAATATCGTTTTGATGTCGTCGCGTTTTGGCATTGAGACCCCTCGTCATAAAAATTTTATTATTATAGACGAGAAGCACTTAAAATCCGATTACAGAGTCTATCGTACCTGTGTTATGACATGAAAATAGGCGGGATTTTTGCCGTAAAAATAGGGTTCGATAACGGCACTTTGATATCCGCTTGCTCTGGTAATCGAGACGACTCTTCCCACTTTTAATCCGGCTAAAAAGATACGATCCAATCCGGATGTGACCACTTCATCGCCGACGGAAATAGGGATCCATGTCGGAATAAATTCCACAATCAGCCGCCGTTCATTATTGCCGCGCACGATTCCCGGTGCCATTGATGCACCGATATTGACGGCATATGAGCTTTTGACATCTCCGTTAAGGAGCGCCATGGCCTTGTTGTTGTTAGAGACGACGATGCCTGAAGCATAACCGCGATAAAGGAGCCCGTATACTTTTTTAACGTCAAAATTATCCATCTCGATCCATACTCGGTACGGATCGCCGAAGCGGACGTAGGAGAGGGTTCGTACCAACTCTACTTTTGCATCGGTTTGAATCGTGCTGTTCTCTTCTTGAATCAGTTTTTGGTAATCATCGGCTATTTGATGAAAATGGAGCAGCTGCTGTTCATAATAACGATTTTTTTCGCGTAAATCGATGATGGTGGCCTGCTGATTGAAATGTTCTTCAAAAGTATGTTCAATGTTTTCAATTCCATCATGGTAGCTGGATTTTATCAGAAGGGTTAAACGGACAATCGGGGATTGGAGGAGATTGGTAAAATAAAGCGCTCCACCCACCACAAGGGCAAGTGTGAGTGCAAGACTCAACGCTTGTTTATTCATTATCGAAAAGTTCGTGGAGTTGATCGATCTCTTCTAGTGCACGGCCGGTTCCGCGTGCAACACACAAAAGCGGCTCATCAGCAACGTAAACGGGAATTTTGATGATTTCAGAGAGGTATTTATCCAATTGGCGGATCAATGCACCGCCGCCTGTAAGGATAAGTCCGTTATTTACGATGTCACCTGCAAGGTCCGGCGGCATATTTTCAAGTACGTCACGAATCGCTTCAAGGATCTCTTTGAGAGGTTCACGCATTGCTTCACGCGCATCTTCGCTGGAAAGCTCGATTGATGTGAGTAGTCCTTCGACCTGATCACGGCCGTTGATAATCATCTTAAGCTCTTGAGCCAAAGGCATTGCCGTACCGATGTTGATTTTGATGTCCTCAGAGATGCGTTCACCGATAAGAAGGTTGTATTTTCGTTTGACATAATCCATGATGGAACGGTCAATTTTGTCCCCTGCCACACGGATAGAACGGCACAATACCAATCCACCCAAGGAGACAACACCGATTTCAGTCGTACCGCCGCCGATATCGACGACAATATTTCCTTTCGGTTCGCGGATATCGATCCCTGCACCGATAGCTGCCGCCATCGGTTCATCGATCAGATACACTTCACGTGCTCCGGCGCTCATGGCCGATTCACGTACCGCTTTTCGTTCGACTTGTGTCAATCCGTAAGGGATACAGATGATGATACGGGGGCTTATAAGACTGCTGCGCCCGTGTGCTTTTTCGATAAATTTGCGGATCATTTTTTCGGTCATATCAAAGTCGGCGATAACACCGTCACGCATAGGACGGATCGCTTTGATATTTCCCGGTGTTTTACCGACCATCTCTTTGGCCTCGCGACCGACAGCCAAAACACGTTGTTGACCGTATTTCTCCATTTTTACCGCCACAACGGAAGGTTCGTTTATTATGATCCCTTTCCCTTTTGCAATTACAATGGTATTTGCCGTTCCTAAGTCGATAGAGAGATCGTTTGAGAACATTCCGATAAGTTTATTAAATAGCATTGTCTCTCCTATGCACTTTTTTGATTGGGTTTTTTAATGTATACAGGTTGTGTTTTTTCGTCTACGACGTCTTTAGTGATAAGCACTTCATATCCGCTGTACTCGGGAAGCTCGTACATAATGTCTCCCATCGTCTCTTCCATGATGGCACGAAGTCCACGCGCTCCGGTTTTACGTGCCAAAGCTTTGGCTGCAATTGCGTTTAACGCTTCTTTTTCAAAAGAGAGTTCAACATCATCAATAGCGAAAAGTTTAGTGTATTGTTTGACCAATGAATTTTTCGGTTCGGTCAGGATGCGAACCATCTCTTCTTCGGTGATTTTATTCAACGATGCAATAATCGGAAGACGTCCGATCAATTCAGGAATCAAACCGTAACTAACCAGATCATCGGGTTCAACATTTTCGAAACTGTCATCGATATCGGTAGTACTGCGTTTGTCATGACCGAATCCCATAACATTATTGCCCTTTTTACGCTCAAGAATTTGACCGAGGCCGTCAAAGGCTCCGCCGCAAATGAAGAGAATTCCGGAAGTATCGATTTGGATGAAATCTTGATTCGGGTGTTTTCGTCCCCCTTTAGGAGGGATGTTGACAACGGCACCTTCGATGATTTTAAGAAGAGCCTGCTGTACTCCCTCACCCGATACGTCACGGGTGATCGAGCGGTTTTCGCTCATACGGGAAATTTTATCAATCTCATCGATAAATACGATCCCTTGCTGTGCCCGTTCTACATCACCGTCAGCTGCTTGGAGGAGTTTTGTAAGGATGTTTTCGACATCTTCACCGACGTATCCCGCTTCTGTAAGGCTGGTGGCGTCCGCAATCGCGATAGGGACATTGAGGACGCGTGCAATGGTTTGTGCCATCAATGTTTTACCGCTACCGGTCGGTCCGATCAATAAAACGTTGGATTTGGCAATTTCCGTATCGTCTTCGATATGAGTATGTTTGAAGATACGTTTATAGTGATTATATACGGCAACGGAGAGGAGTTTGCGTGCCCGTTGTTGTCCGATAATGTACTGTCCCAAAAAGGCATTAAGCTCTTTAGGTGTTATAAGCTCAGTATTGATATGTTCATGGGTTGTGTCATTTTCACCGTCGGAATCACCGAACATAATTTTATAGGCAGAAAAAACACAGTTTTTGCATATGTAGACATTGGCTCCGGCGATAAGCGGATTATGATCGCTTTCTGTTGCGTCACAGAAACTGCAATGGCGATGAATCATGATTGATTCCTTTCGTAGGGGATTCCCCGTTTGGTGTTAACAATAAAAGTACAAAGGTTTTTAACGAATCGACTTTCACTTTCTTCCAGTAAGGAAGCTGCTTGTTCTTGGAGCGGTTTACCGGATTCGAAGAGTTCGCGATAAGCACTTCGTAGTGCATCGATATCGCTGCGCTCCAGATGGCGGCGCAGGCCGTTGAGGTTTAATCCGCGTAGAACTGCACGATTGCCTTCGGCCAAACAATACGGAGGGACATCTTGAGAAAGTGCCGAAGCTCCGGCTATCATAGCATAATCGCCTATTTTGACGAACTGATGGACCGGAGTCATTCCGCCGATTACGGCGTAATTACCCATTTCCACATGCCCGGCTAAGGTCGCGGCATTGGCCAGTATACAATAATCTCCGATAATAACGTCGTGTCCTAAATGGACGTACCCCATAAAGAGATTATGGGAACCCACGATCGTTTTACCGCCGCCGCCGGCTGTTCCGGGATTAAAGAGGGTAAACTCGCGGATTTTATTGTAATCGCCTATGATCAGTTCGACTTCTTCCCCTGCATATTTTAAATCCTGAGGAATCGAACCCAATACGGCATGCGAGAAGATCTCATTGTATTCGCCGATCGTAGTATTGCCATAGATACAGGTACTTGCGGCAATTTTTGTCCCACGTCCGATTTTAGCTTTTCCGGAGATAAAGCAAAACGGTCCGATTTCGACATCTTTGCCGATTACGGCACCTTCTTCTATGATCGCGTGCGGTGAAATAAGACTCATACGGCCTACTTATCCACGATCATTGCTTTGAGTTCGGCTTCAGATACGAGCACGTCATCTACATACGCTTTACCTTCGAGTACCCAGATAGCGCCTTTGTGTTTTACTACATTCATACGGTATTCCAAACGATCTCCCGGGCGAACGGGGGCGCGAAATTTTGCGCCGTCGATACTCATGAAGTAGACGACTTTTTGTGCCGCTTCGGCTTCAGTCATATCCATACTTTGAAATGCGAGGATACCGCCGGCTTGGGCCATACCTTCAAGTATCATAACCCCCGGATAGATCGGATGACCCGGAAAGTGGCCTTCAAAAATTTGTTCACCGATGGTGACGTTTTTGTAACCGATAAGTGACTCGTTGGGAGTAAGATTAGTTACTCGATCTACAAGGAGAAATGGGAAACGGTGGGGTAAAATTTTTTGAATTTGAACGACATCTATCATATTTGTGAACACCTTAGGGTAAAAAATCGCCCAATTTTACCGCAAAAAGTGTTAATAATTGATTATATGTAGTTCTTTCGCTTTATCATGTGTTTTGGCTCATGAAATAGGAAGAAATATATAAAATTGATATCTATGGATTAAATCTGTGCTAATATGGTAAACAGTAGAAAAAGGGAGATATAGAAAAAAATTATAGTAATACTCCAAAATATCAAAGAGGGGGCACCTCATGATACAGCCAGAAATAGTTGTTTTATACGAACATCTGAATAGTATAGAAACGTTTAAACATTCAATTATTACAAAATGGGTCAATAATACTGAAGTATCGCAAGTATTGTCGTCCAAAGATATCGATATAAATGAATTTAGAGAACACTATGCCCGTAATGTTATGGAATATTTTATTGATGTCATCAAAGGAAAACAGCAAATAGGCAATTGCCCGACGATTAATAATCTTCTTCTGTTTTTTGAGGCAAAAAATATCACGGTATCTGAACTCTATTTAATCTGTATTCATTTTCGAGAGTCTATGATAAATGAAATGATCCGGCAGAATCTCTTCACAGAAACTTTGCACAGTGCTATCTGCTATCTTTTTAATGCGAATTTCAAAGGGGTGCTGCAAATGCATACCGATACGATTATGAAGGCGAGAGAAGAAAAAAACGAGTTTCAAAATCTCATCGAAAATTCTCTGAATGAAATCTATATTTTTGATAAAGAGAGTTTGCGCTTTTCGTATGTCAACCGGGGGGCGCTCCTAAACAGCGGATACACTGCTGCTGAATTCAAACAGATGACTCCGTTAGAGATTAAGCCGTATTACACAAAAGAGCAGTTTCAGGAGTTGATTACGCCTCTTTTGCAGTACGAACAGGAGCAGATCGTCTTTGAAACCGTGCATGAACGTAAAGACGGTTCTTCGTATCATGTGGACATTCGTTTGCAGTTGATGAATTTTGGCGGGCGGGAAAGTTTCGTTGCAATCATCAACGATATTACGAAGCGGGTTCAGGCCATCAAAGAGAAAGAAAGTTATTATCAAATGGCAACCCACGATTATTTGACCAACAGTAACAACCGGCAAAATTTTGATACGCTGTTTCACTCTGAATCCAAGCGGGCACAACGATACAATCATCCCCTTTCCATTATCCTATTTGATATCGACGATTTTAAACGTATTAATGATACGTATGGACATGATGTCGGAGACACGGTATTGGTGAACATATCCAACCGGACGAAACTGTGTTTGAGAAATTCCGATATTTTTGCACGATGGGGAGGTGAAGAGTTTATCATCCTCTTACCGCATGCCGATTTGAATTTAGCCATACTCAAAGCGGAAGAGATTCGTACCATTTTCGACTCTGAGCCCATAGATAAAGTCGGCCGTGTCACCTGCAGTTTCGGCGTGGCTCAGGTGAGTGATTATGAAGATTTGAATCAGGTTTTCAAAGATGCGGATGATGCATTGTACGGTGCAAAAGAGAGTGGCAAAAACAGGGTGAATGCGTCTATCAAACTTCTCTAAGCAGAAAAAAGGGAGTAGGGTGTCAAATCAATTTTTAAGGGCATGATTGACCAGCAGATTCGCCACTTCAAAGCTTGCATCCACGAACTCTAATTCCGGTAGATCCCGCATACTTTTACGTTCATCGACACTGTCGATTTTGATAATAACATTGGCATCTTTATCGTAATTTAAAACGGCTTCGCTGATGAGACGTCTGTTTTGTTCGCTGCTCATTGTAATGATGATCGCTTTGGCTTCTTTGACCATCAGAGACTCTAAAACGGGGAGTTTGTTTAAGTGCCCGAAATAGGCCATATATCCCAGTTTTCTGGCATGTAAAACGTGCTTGAGATTGTCGGAGATGATAATAAAGTTAGCCCCTTTGGATTGCAATGAAGCGGCAACGATTTTCCCCAGCATTGCAAACCCGGCAACGATAATATGATCTTGGCGTTCGATAGGGGTAATGACGTCGGACTCATAAAACTCTTTCTCAAAATAGGAGGAGAGTTTATAGATGTTTCCGATGATAAACGGGGTAAGAATCATCGAAATAACACTTACCAGAATCAAAAAACTCGCCATCTCGTCGCTGATCAGTTTTTGTGAGCCTGCAAGGGCAAAAACAGCAAACGAAAATTCTCCGATTTGTGCCAGAGAAAGCGCCGTTTTTGCTGAGGTGTTTTTATCCGAATTGCGTCGGATGATAGCGTAAATGACGAGTGCTTTGAAAAGCATGGCGAAGACGAAAACAAAAATAATGATATGGATATTGGACATAAAGTAGACCATATCGATTTTCGTCCCGACACCGAAGAAAAAGGTTCCAAGAAGCAGGTCTTTGTAGCTGGCGATATCCGATTCGACTTTAACGTTGTAGCGGGTATCGGCAATGATCATTCCGGCAATAAACGCTCCCAGCGAATAGGTAAAGCCCATCGAATGGGCAAGCAGCGATGCCCCGATGAGGATAGAAAAGACCGAACCCAAAAAGAGCTCTTCCAACTCAGTTTTTGCGGAAAATTGCAACAGGGCATTGACGATTTTTTCTCCGACCGTAAACATGAATACGACAACAAATATGGCGGATATAACGGTTTTTAAAAGGATTTCACCGATCGATGCGCCATCATTGGACAAAAAGGTGATGAGGAGCAATATAGGGATAACTGCCAAATCCTGAAAGATCAAAATCCCCATCGATTTTTGCCCATATGGCGTATGGATATCCTTGGACTCTTTGAGGTATGTCAGGACGATAGCCGTAGATGAGAGCGAAAATGCCAACGAGATAATGAGCGAAGTATTGAAATTGAGATGAAAAAGATAAAAAGAGAGTAAAAAGATCACTCCGACGCTAAAGACGACCTGCAGCAGACCGTTGGTCAGGAGAATCTCTTTCATTTTTTTGATTTTATCCAGACTCAGTTCCAGCCCGATGGTGAACATCAAAAATACGATCCCGAATTCGCCGATAAGATTGAGCGAATCGATTCCGTCTCCATTGAATCCGAAAAGATAGCTGATGATGGTTCCGGTGGCAATATAACCCAATATATGGGAAACACCGAACCGTTTGAGGATGATGTTCAATACCGTTGAAATGGCAATGGTTAAAAAGATTGTTAAGAGTAAGTTTTCCATAGAGACATTATAGTGCAAGGTCTGTGCTATGGGTGGTTAAAAAGTAAGCGAAGCAGATGAATTCAATTCTATAGAGTAATAAGTTTCTCTCTCGTATCATCATATTTTTTTGTTTCTAAGACAATAGAAATTTTAGCGCTCGGTATCTGATCAACGACGATAATTGCCGAAGTGTTAAACGGGCTTCCCGTAAGACGAGAGCGAAGGTTGATTTCAGTTTCAACAGACGGTGCATAAAACATCAATTCTTTTGTATTTTTATATGCGGATGAGGTGAGGGTATTAAAGGTTTCAAGGGTAATGAATCGCACCTCTTCACGATTCATAAAAAACTGTCCGTCGATTTCAAAATCGATATTTCCCTGCGCCTGTGTGCGGTTAATCGTTGAATAGAAGAGGGGATAAGAAGGGATGATTTCGGAACCGACTTTGAGCGAAGAACGTAGGAGACGGTAGTTTAAAAACCGCTCTTTAATAATACGGTACGGGATAGATTGTTCTTCGAGTTCCATGCGGCGGGTGTAGAGTTCCAAACGCTCTTCGATCGAAGCAGGGAGGATCTGGCGCGAAATTGGGGAAAACATCTCATCCATCAAGCGGTGCTGCTGGTCACGCTGCATAGTGAGCCCGTAGATACAGCCGCAATAGTCTTGACGATAAAGCTGCTGATCTTTGCTAACTCTGCCCTGATCGTTGGTTCCGCCGTTTTTACGGTAGTCAAACGCGATGAACTCGACGCCATGCGTTGCGTGAAATGCATCGCCGGATTTTTTGAGCTGTTCTTGAGATTTGAGAGGGCTGACCAGCAAGGTGGTGGTCATCGATTTCTCGCCCAGCTCGAGTGCTTTGTGCGCACTCACTTCGAAACGTTTGTCGAAACAGACTTCACAGCGTGCACCCTTCTCAGGTTCTTTTTCCAAACCGCGGACGGCATCCATCCAGTTCTCGTAGTCGTATTCGCCTTCTATCAGCTCAATGCCCAGTTTTTTGCAGCTGCGCTCTACATCGAGAAGACGGAGCTTGTATTCGCTGTAAGGGTGGATATTGGGGTCATAGAAGAACCCGACGAGTTTTTCGTCGGGGAATTCCTGCTGCAGTTTCTCCATAAAGAAATGGGAATCAACGCTACAGCAGATGTGTACGAGCATAATTTAGTTTTTCTCAGCCAAAATTTCGACTTTTTCAATGATGTCGCGCATTTGGATACTGTCAAGAACTGCCATTGATTCTGCATCGTCTGCTTCGATTCCGCCGAATACGGTGTGCACGCCGTCAAGGTGAGGGCAGTTTACGAAACAGATGAAGAATTGGCTTCCGCCGGTGTTTGGTCCTGCATGCGCCATAGAAAGAGTTCCTTTGACGTGACGGTGTTTATTGAGTGATGTTTCACACGGAATAGCCCAACCCGGACCGCCTGTACCTGTACCGTGAGGACATCCGCCCTGAGCCATGAATCCAGGGATTACACGGTGAAAGTTAAGGCCGTTGTAGTACCCGTCGTTTACAAGTGCAGCGAAGTTTGCAACGGTGTTTGGAGTCTCATCGTTATACAATTTGATCCACATAACCCCTTTTGCAGTGGTCATTTTTGCCCATTGGTAGCTTGCCAATTCTTCGGCTGTAGGGGTGTAGGTTTTAAGTTCTTTGCGTCCGAACATGAATATGATCCTTGAGGGAATTTTTTGAAATTATAGTGGAACAATCTTAACTATAAAATGGTAATGGGTTATAATAGCTCATTTTAATTTGGGGTGTATGCAGAGTGGAATCTTGGTTGCAACGGCGTTTATCACGTATTTCATTACGTGAATTTCATTTTTATACCATCGTTTTTATTTTGCTTTTCACCGTAATTTTTTCTTCACTGCTGATTTATGATGAATACAAGGGATTTGAAAAAACCGTTCATTTAGAAACGTATTCAAATAATGAGATGAATATTACTAAGCCGCATGCGTTAAGCCACAGTGCGATTAAAGGGCGTTTGATCAAAATAGTGCTGGAGATTTCGACTCTGGCATTGATACTGTTTGGTTTTATCGTCGGTATCTCAAAAATCGTCAACAGTATGATTGCACGGGATATGGAACGCTTTTTAGAGTTTTTTGAATCGGTTCGGGATCGAACGGAACCGATAGATCCCAATGATCTCTATTTCAGCGAGTTCAAAAAAATGGCGGGTTATGCCAATGAGATGGCATCGACCATGCAAGAGCAAAAAGAGTCCTTACAGCAGCTCAATACCAGTTTGGAAGAGCGGGTACGGCTAAAGACTCAGGCATTGCAGATTAAAAACGATGCCCTCGAAGCGGAGCAAAAATTTTCACAAGGATTGCTCGATTCGCACAAACAGTTTATCCGTTATGCCATTCATGAGACCCATACGCCTCTCTCTGTTATTATGGCAAATATCGAGCTGTTTTCGATGAACGAGGGGCGTAACCGTTATTTGGCCAAGATTGAGGCCGCGGTTAAAAACATTTTCAGTATTTACGATGATTTGAGCTATTTGGTCAAAAAAGATCAGATCGATTATCCTGCACGTCCTGTCGATTTGGGTGAATATGTTGAAAAACGGCTTGAATTTTTCGATGAGGTTGCCCATTTCTCAAACCTTACATTCGTATACAATAGGCCTGAGTTTTCGGCTTGGATCATGTTTAATGAAACCAAATTGCAGCGTGTTATCGATAATAATATTACCAATGCAATCAAATACACTAAAAACGGTGAAGAAATTCGAGTAGGTGTAGAATGCGATACGTCAAAGTGCCTTTTTTGGGTGGAGAGCCGGTCCCAAAAAATTCATGATTCCCAAAAGATTTTTGAGGCATACTATAGGGAACGTAAAAAAACAGACGGTTTCGGGTTGGGGCTGAGTCTGGTGAAATCGATCTGCGATGAAGACGGAGTGGAGATCAGAATTGTTTCCGACAATGAGTTGACCCGTTTCGAGTATCATTTTAAAAAGGGGAACGGTGAAAATACTTCTGCTTGAAGACGAACAAATGCTCAGTGAAGCGATTCATGAATATTTGTTGGCATTGGGTCATCGTGTCACACTCTTTTTTGATGGATATGAAGCCCTTGAGACGCTCAAACAGGAGACATTCGATCTGCTGATTTTGGATATTAATGTCCCCGGAATAGACGGACTAGATCTACTCGAACAGCTGCATATGCTTAAAATCCGCCCTCCCGCAATCTATATCAGTGCACTGGTCGATATCGAGGGGATCAGCCGCGCGTATGATTTAGGATGCTACGATTATCTGAAAAAACCGTTTCACCTTAAAGAACTGTCGCTTCGTATCGATAAAGTGATGCAAAGCTGTGCAACTCCTCAGAATCATTTGCGCCTTTCGAAAAGTTACGGATACGATGTTTCCACTTCGACATTGATGTGTGATAACGTAACACAGACTCTAACAAAGCGTCAACTTCAAATTATCGATCTTCTCGCACGCAATCGCGGCAGAGTGGTCGATTTTGATCAATTCCGCTCCTATGTATGGGACGAAGAGTACGTGGATAACCCGACAATCCGCGCTGAAGTGAGCCGTTTAAAAAAAATCCTCAAAGAAGATTTCATTCAAAATATTCGCGCGTTAGGTTACATGATCGATATCCCACGTAACTATTGAAGTTACTTTTTTACACACAATCTCCTTTTTCAGGCAATTCATTCGGATAAATTTTTCTAATTTTACAAATGCTACGTTCTTGCTACGTTTCGTTTACATAATGGCAGTGTGAAAAACTTATGAAGGAGTGAGAATGAGAGGTACAGTATCTCTATCGCTTTTAGCGTCAGCTTTGGTGGTGAACGCTTTTGCAGCCGATGATTTGGCAGGAATGTTTAAAGAAGGAAAAGCAAGCGGACAAATCCGTGCTTTTTATATTGATCGCGACTATTCCCCTGGTGTTCATCGGGATGGTCTTTCTCTTGGCGGTTATTTAAAATACGAAACCGGTTCATTCTACGGTCTCAGTGCTGGAGCAGCATTTTATACGACCAATAAATTAGATAGTAAAAGTTCAGTTGCGGGTGAAAACGATACTACTTTATTCGGTTCAAACGGAGATAATGAAACCTATTTGGGTGAAGCATATCTTCAATATAAAAACGGCAATACTGCATTTAAAGCCGGACGTCAAAAACTTGATACCCCTCTTGCGGGATCGGATGATGCTCGTATGCTTCCAAACCTTTTTGAAGCGTATGTGTTGAGCAACACGGATGTGAAAGACACCACTTTGATCGCAGCGCATGTGACAAAATTTGCAGCGGGAACCTTTGCTAATGCATATAATAATCAACCGGCAGCATTGTCTCTGACTTCTGGTTACAGCGGTTTAGCAGGCGCAACCAGCATGGTTGGCACATTTACGAATATGGGTGAATATGCTATCGGTAAAAATACAGACGGCGTAAGTGTTGCAGCGGCAATCTATTCAGGTATTCCGGGATTGAAACTTCAGCTTTGGGATTATTATGCTCATGATATTCTTAATGCGATCTATGCTGAAGCAAACTATGGATGGTCATATAAAAGCGGTGTAGCACCGTATGTAGCGGCTCAATACATCAAAGAAGATGATGTCGGCAGCAGTTACGCTACTAAAGTAAATAGTGATTTTATAGCTGCAAAAGCAGGGGTAAAAGTAGCTAATTTTGACCTTTATGCAGCGGTTTCACAAAATAGCAAGGACTCATCAGCTGCTATCAACGGCGGAACCATCACTCCATGGGGCGGTATGCCGGCATATACGCAGGGGATGGTAACACGTCATCAATTTATGGCGGGAACCGATGCTTGGAAAGTTGCAGGAAGCTATAACTGGAAAGATATGGGCGTGAATCTGAATACAGGTGTTTATTACACCTCATTTGATATGGATGCGCTAAACGGCTATTCAGTTGGACATGCATGGACAGCTACTGAAGCAGGATTTGATTTTATCTATTCTCCTGAAGCCGTTAAAAACCTTCAGCTTCGTTTCCGTGGAAATTTCCCGCGTGATTTCAAAGAGACTGCGACTGTCGGCACCGGTTGGGATGAATACCGCTTTATTGCAAACTATAACTTTTAAAGGAGGTTGAATTATGAAACAAGAGATGGTCGATCGTATTAAAAACGATCCTGATTTTTTACATCTTGTCAAAACACGCACTTCATTTGCGTGGACATTGACAATCGTGATGTTGGTTATTTATTTTGGCTTTGTATTGACGATTGCGTTTGATCCGTCAATCTTGGGTGCGCAGCTCTCAGCAGGTGCTGTCACTACAGTCGGAATTCCGGTAGGGGTGGCTGTAATCGTTATCGCATTTGTATTGACAGGAATTTATGTACGACGTGCTAACGGTGAGTTCGATGAATTGACCGCTAAAATTAAAGCTAAAGCAAAGGGAGAGTGATGAAAGCGTTATTATTAGCTCTTTTCTCTGTCGCTGCGTTTGCCGGTGAGGCATTAACGGGCGCGGTTGAAAAACAACCACTTAACATGTCTGCCATTATCATGTTCGTTATCTTTGTCGGAGCGACATTGGGGATCACTTATTGGGCGGCAAAACGTACCAAAACAGCAAAAGATTTCTATACTGCCGGCGGCGGTATTACCGGTTTTCAAAACGGTATGGCGATTGCGGGAGACTATATGTCTGCGGCATCGTTTTTGGGGATTTCGGCTCTCGTTTACGGTAAAGGGTATGATGGTTTGATCTACTCTATCGGATTCTTGGTCGGATGGCCGATTATCTTGTTTATGGTGGCTGAACAGCTCCGTAACCTTGGTAAATACACCTTTGCAGACGTTGCGTCATACCGTCTCCAACAAACCCCTATCCGTACTTTGGCGGCATTCGGGTCGATCTTAACGGTTATTTTGTATTTGATCGCTCAAATGGTTGGGGCAGGAAAATTGATTCAGCTTCTTTTCGGTTTGGATTATGAAGTGGCGGTTATCCTTGTCGGTGTATTGATGATCCTCTACGTAACATTCGGTGGGATGTTGGCGACGACATGGGTTCAAATCATCAAAGCGTTCTTGCTCCTCTCAGGTGCGACGTTTATGGCGGTTGCGGTTATGGCGCACTATAACTTCAACTTTGAAACCTTGTTCTCGACTGCGGTCAGTATGAAAGATCAGACTATTATGGCTCCTGGTAAACTTGTCAGTGATCCGATTTCGGCGATTTCACTCGGTATTGCGTTGATGTTCGGTACGGCTGGACTTCCGCATATCCTTATGCGCTTTTTCACCGTAAGTGATGCAAAAGAAGCACGTAAATCGGTTTTCTATGCGACAGGATTTATCGGGTATTTCTATATCTTGACGTTCATCATCGGTTTCGGTGCGATCGTTATGGTATTCAAAAATCCACAATATCTTGATCTTGCTAAACAAGCGACAGACGGCGGTTTCCCAATCCTCGGCGGTGATAATATGGCGGCGATTCACCTATCGCATGCAGTTGGCGGCGACTTCTTCCTCGGATTTATCTCTGCGGTAGCGTTTGCAACAATTCTTGCGGTTGTTTCCGGTCTTACATTGGCAGGGGCATCAGCGATTTCGCATGACCTTTATGCAAGTGTTATCAAAAAAGGTAAAACAGATGGGTTGATGGAAATGAAAGTTTCTAAAATCGCTACAATTGTTTTGGGAATCGTTGCGATCTATCTCGGTATCGCATTTGAAAAGCAAAATATTGCGTTCATGGTCGGATTGGCGTTTGCAGTTGCTGCAAGTGCAAACTTCCCGATTTTGTTCCTCTCTATGTATTGGTCAAAACTTACCACTCGCGGTGCATTGCTGGGTGGATCAATCGGATTGTTGACAGCAGCAATTTTGGTTATCCTCGGACCGACCGTATGGGTTGACTTTTTAGGGAATGCGGAAGCTATTTTCCCTTACAAATATCCGGCTCTCTTCTCAGTAAGTGCGGCATTTATCGGAATCTGGTTCTTCTCGATTACGGATAAAAGTGATAATTCACGCAGAGAAATTGAGGCATATGAAGCGCAATACATCCGAAGTCAAACCGGTATCGGTGCTGAAGGTGCTGTTGAACACTAAATGGAACGCACAAGGAATACATCCCTTGTGCTGCGCTAGCCGCTATGGCACTGAAGCTTGCCCCGTTCGGGGCAGAGTTTTCTTATTTTGCAGGAGTTACTTTTGAGTCTATTTGACCAAAAAGCACTATTGATGTCGATTCATCCTTTCGACCTTTTAGGTGAGAGGATGATCGAAAAACTGATGACCCAGATGGATATTGCCTATTACCCCAAAGAGACGGTATTGATCGCTCCGAGGGTACGGGCGGAATCACTCTACATAATCATCAAAGGTATTGTCAATGAAACCGTGGATGGTGAACTCCAAAACGTTTATGGGGAGCGCGACAGCTTTGACGCGAACTCCCTGATTTACGGCAATACTCAAAGTACCTTTATCGTAGACGAAGATCTTATCTGCTATGAACTCCCGAAAGAAACTTTTCTAAACCTCCTTCAAGACGTCGAACCGTTCCAAAATTACTTCATGCAAGATTTCATTACCAAACACCAAAATCTAAAAGAGCGTCAGCATCAAAATGAGCTTACCCCCTTTATGGTTTCCCGTGTCGATGAGATCTATCTGCATGCACCGTGTTTTGTAGATGCATCCGAGAGCATCATAGCGGCATTGCAGAAAATGGCCCATCAGGGTGCACAGGTGATTTTGGTTCGTGATGACGAAGTGATCGGTATCGTAACCGATACCAATTTGCGTGAACGTGTCCTTTTGAGCGGGAAAAGCACTGCAGATGCAATCGGTGAAATTGCGACGTACGGATTGTTTACGATCGAACGAAGCGATTTTTTGTTTAATGCACTGCTCCTTTTTACCAAGCACGGAGTAAAACGGCTTGTTGTCACGGAAGGGAATCAAATTGTCGGGATTTTGGAACAGCTCGATCTGTTGAGCCATTTTGCCAACCATACCCATCTGATCGCAGCGTCTATCGAGCGTGCCAACACACTCGATGAACTTCAAAGTGCACAACGTTCGCTCACCCATCTGGTACGGTCATTGACATCCAAGGGGGTACGCGTACGCTATGTATCCAAACTGGTGAGCGAGCTTAATGCAAAGCTGTACCGAAAAGTTTTTGAGATGGTGGTTCCCGTGTCGATGCAAAACGATTGTGCTTTGATCGTTATGGGAAGTGAAGGACGCGGTGAACAGGTGCTTCGAACGGATCAGGATAACGGTCTGATTATCCGAGACGGGGTAGACGAATCGTTATTTATCCCTTATATGATGGAGCTAAACCGTTATCTGCTTGAGTTGGGGTTCCCTAAATGCAGCGGTAATGTTATGGTTTCCAACCCATATTGGCGTCATTCTATTACGGGCTTTAAAAAAATGATTTCCGAATGGGTCGAAACGTTTAACGAAGAGAGCTTGATGGGCTTATCGATCTTTGTAGATGCTCAGTGTGTGGCTGGAGATGCCGCATTGCTTCACGAGTGTCGAGAGTATCTATTTGACTCATTTGAGGGGCGTAACGATGTAATGGCTCATTTGGCAAAAGTGGTTTTGGCATTTGAAACACCTCTGAGCCTAATCGGCGGATTTGTATTGGGTCGAGCGGAACACGAAAGTGAACTCGATATCAAAAAAGGGGGTATTTTTGCGATCGTCCACGGTATTCGTGTGTTGGCACTTGAACATAAAATTGAGTCCACTAACACGATTGAGCGGATCAAAGAACTGAATAATATCGGTTTGTTCGATAAACGCTTTGCCAGTGAATTGATCGAAGCGTATGATACTCTGCTCAGTATCCGCTTGCGTTCTATTCTGTCGCAAAAACAGATTAGCGACGTTCAAAATTACGTCAATCCTAAATTGCTTACGAAAGCAGACCGGGATTTACTCAAAGATTCGTTTAAAATCGTCAATACCTTCAAAAAATTTCTTACGTATCATTTTCATTTGGGAATGGTCGTGTGATGTTCGAGAGTCTCAAGCGTTCATGGAACCGACGCTCTTTAAAAGATGCGAACTATGAATGGATGTTTGACCCGTATAACGGGGACGAAGTGGTGGTATTTGATACCGAAACAACAGGACTTAATACGAAAAAAGATGCAGTACTGAGTATCGGTGCGGTTAAAATAAAAGGTGACCGCATCCTTACCTCGGAGAGTTTTGAAATTTTTATGAAACCTTCACGAGAAATCAGTGCTGAAAGTATAAAAATCCACCATATCCGACCGTGCGATTTGGAGAATGCCATTGAGCCGTTGGAAGGGGTGGAAAAATTTTTGAAATTCATCGGAAACCGCCCGCTGGTGGGCTATTATCTGGAGTTTGACGTGGCGATGATGAATCGTCTCATCAAGCCGTGGCTGGGCATAACTTTGCCGAATAAACAGATTGAAGTTTCAGGACTCTATTTCGATAAGAAAATTGAGCTTATCCCACAAGGAAATATTGATTTACGGTTTGATACAATCTTACGTGATTTAAATATCCCGAGAATGGGTCAGCACAATGCGTTAAATGATGCAATTATGACTGCAATGGTCTATATAAAACTAAAACATACACACAAACTACACTAAGGAGCCTTAACTATGAGCGATACCGTAAAACCTACTTTTCACCCGAACCGAGAGTTTGCAAAGCAAGCCCGTATCAAAAATATGTGTGAATATCATGATCTGCAAACATGGGCACATGAAGATTATGAAGGATTCTGGGGGCATTTTGCCAATGAAAAAATTGACTGGTTTTCACCGTATACCCAAGTTCTCGATGAAAGCAACGCACCGTTTTACAAATGGTTTGTGAACGGTAAACTCAATGTCGCTCACCAATGTATCGACCGTCACCTCTCAAGCCGTAAAAACAAAGCGGCGATTATTTTCGAAGGTGACCGTGGTGATAAACAAATCATTACGTATCTAGAGCTCTATTACAATGTTAATAAATTTGCAAATCTCCTCAAAAATGAGTTCGATGTCAAAAAAGGTGACCGCGTTGTTATCTACATGCCGATGATCCCTGAAGCGGCGTATGCAATGCTCGCATGTGCCCGTATCGGTGCGATCCACTCGATCGTATTCGGCGGATTCTCATCTGAAGCGTTAAAAGATCGTATCGAAGATGCGGAAGCGAAATTGGTTATCACCGCAGACGGTGCTTTCCGTAAAGATAAACCGTATATGCTCAAACCGGTTGTTGATCAAGCAATCGATGAAAAATCTCCGGTTGAGAAAGTTCTCGTAGTCGAGAGAAACAACGAAGATATCACATGGGTAGCGGGACGCGATTACTCTTACAACGAACTGATCAAGTCACAATCGAGCATTTGTGAAGCGGAAGTGATGGATGCGGAAGATCCTCTTTTCCTTCTCTACACATCAGGTTCTACCGGAAAACCGAAAGGGGTTCAACATAACTCTGCGGGATATATCCTTTGGGCACAAATGACGATGGAATGGGTATTCGATGTCAAAGAAAACGACACCTACTGGTGTACGGCAGACGTCGGCTGGATTACCGGACATACTTATATTGTCTACGGACCGTTGGCGATGGGTGCGACGACGGTAATGTTTGAAGGGGTGCCTACGTACCCTGACGCGGGACGTCCGTGGAAAATGGTCGAAGAATACAAAATCAACCAATTCTACACCGCTCCGACTGCGATCCGCGTATTGCACAAAATGGGTGAAGATGAGCCGGCAAAATACGATCTTAGCAGCCTAAAAGTCCTCGGAACCGTCGGTGAACCGATCGATCCTCCGGCGTGGAAATGGTACTACGAAGCAGTCGGCGGAAGTAAATGTGCGATCGTCGATACCTACTGGCAAACTGAGACGGGGGGACATATCGTATCTCCGTTACCGGGTGCGACTCCGATCAAACCTGCGTGTGCAACATTCCCGTTACCGGGGATCATCGCTGAGATCCTTGATCCTCAAACGGGTGTGAAAGTACCGGCAGGAGAGGGCGGTTATATGTGTGTAACCCGTCCTTGGCCGTCAATGATCCGCGGTATCTGGGGCGATCCTGAGCGTTTCGTGAAATCGTACTTCGGTGATGTGAAAAAAGACGGAAAACCAGTTTACTTCACCGGTGACGGTGCGATCTACGACGAAGAGGGATACATCACGATAACGGGACGTACCGATGACGTTATCAACGTTTCCGGTCACCGTATGGGAACCGCAGAAGTAGAAGCGGCATGTAAAAAACACCCTAACGTCGCCGAAGTTGCCGTTGTCGGTAAACCGCACGATATCAAAGGTGAGGGGATCTTCGCCTACATCGTCCTCAAAAGCGATGACACCGTCGGTGAAGAGATGGAGATGGTCAAAGAGATCAATAAAGTGATCATGAAAGAGATCGGTAACATCGCTATCTGTGATGACATCGTTTTTGTTCCGGGCTTGCCGAAAACACGTTCAGGAAAAATCATGCGCCGTATTCTTCGCTCAATCGCGAAAGGTGATGCGATCACTCAGGATATATCGACGCTTGAAGATCCAAGTATCGTAGCTACTATCGAAGCAAAAGTCAAAGGGTAATTACCTTATTTTTCCTTTCTTCCCCGCTTCGGCGGGAAACCTTCTTTAATCACTCATTTCCATGAACTAAGTCCCCTTATGCCATAATCACACATTTACAAGGGAGTTCTTATGGCCGCAGGTTCCACGATCTACAAAGCACAACTCAGTATTGCCGATATGGATCGCAACTACTATGAAACCCATGAAATTACGATCGCCCAGCACCCCTCAGAAACCGATCAGCGTCTCATGATCCGCCTTGCGGCATTTGCTCTCAACGCGAGTGATAGGATGGTCATTACCAAAGGGATCGGGGGAGACGATGAACCAGAATTATGGGAGAAAAACTATGCAGGTGAGATCGAGCTGTGGATAGATCTGGGACAGATGGACGAGAAACGGCTGCGCAAAGCATGTGGACGAAGCGAGAGGGTGATCGTCTACACCTACAACACCAAAAGTGCCGTTGCATGGTGGAAACAATACGGCTCTACGTTTGCGCGGTTTAAAAATCTTCGTGTAATCCATCTGCATGCTGAGGGGATAGAGACTCTATGCGAGCGCTCCATGCGGCTGCAGTGCAATATCAGCGATGGAGAACTCTCTATCCACAGTGATTGCGGAGATGTTACAATAACGCAAGAAGAGTGGCAATAATACGTCACTATTCTCTACACACTCTCTGGCTTTATGGCTAAATCTGTTTGCATTGGCTATACTTAGACCCTTAGATTTACATCACGATTGGATTAGACAATGAAACGAATAATTGGAAAATTTAAAAGTTCTATCGCAAAATTAGAGCTGCATGATCGCGTATTGCGTGAAAATACTCTTATCTTGGCAGAACCGGGTTCGGGTAAAACGCATTTAGCCAATAAAATCCGTGAGTTTGTCATAGCGAGCGGTTTACCGACGCTGTATCTTGATTTCTCAAATCCTGACATCGACCAGATTGAAGAGCGCTTTAAACACGGGAGTGATTTTCACTACATGCGTTTTGATGAGAGCAATGAGTTCAATGCTGCTTTGGATATTGCCATTGCAGAGCGTAAAAATATCTATATGGCGGTAAGCCCAACTTTTTTTGCCAGCAAACGGGATATCAAAAGTAAACTTTCCCAAATGATGCAAAAACGGGAGTTACTTGAAAACTATTATTATTTCATGCAGGAAATCGCGAGTTTGGAAGGGTTCTATACCAAATTCGAAGACTTTATTTTCTATATTTTCGACCTTGTCAATCTCAAAAAATTCGGCCTTACCTTCTTGACTCAGCCGCATGAGATTTTCGAAAATCCGCGTATTAAACTGCTCTTTTCATTCTTGTATATCGGACGATGCTCAAACGCCTATTACTACAATACAACCGTATTGCGTAACATGAAACCGCATACTTTTTTGTATCAGCACCGAGTCGATAACCGTTCGCTTCTCTTTAACAATATCCAAAGCGACATCGTTTTTATCGACGATTAGTTGTTTCTTTGGCATCACTCACATCATCGAGGATGCGGAGTGTTTCTCTCTAAATAGTTCAAACGCTTCTTTTGGAAGCGGTTTTGAAAAATAGTATCCTTGGATTTCATTGCATCCTTGCTCTCTTAGATACTCCAGCTGTGCAATCGTCTCAACTCCCTCGGCAATGGTGAGAAGTCCCAAACTTTTTGCCATATTGATGATAGCTGCGACGATTGCTTTGTCTTCTGGATCGACGTTGATATCCCGAACAAAGGATTGGTCGATTTTCAGTTTATAGATATTGAATTTTTTGAGATAGCTTAGGGATGAATATCCGGTACCGAAATCATCGATAGACATTCGGATCCCTTTTTCATGTAACTCATTCATGATGGTAATAGCTCTGTGCGGATCGTGCATCGCGACACTTTCAGTTAATTCAAGTTCGAGATATTCAGGTGCTAATCCTACATCTTGAAGTATCTCGGCGATTACAAAAGGCAAATTAGGCGACTTAAACTGTATCGCCGAAAGATTGACAGCCATTATAATCGGCTCCAATCCTTCATCCATCCATTGTTTGGCTTGATTGATTGCAGTGCGCAGTACCCATTCGCCTATCGATAAAATCAGTCCGCTGTTTTCGGCAATGGGGATAAATTCCATAGGGGAAATGATCCCAAATTCAGGATGATTCCAGCGTAAGAGAGCTTCAGCCCCGATGATTTTTTGATTTGCAGACGAAAATTGAGGTTGATAGACGAGAGAAAGTTCGTTGTTATTGATAGCATGACGTAATGCATTGTTCAAGAGAAGATTGCGTGTTGATCTCTTTTGCATTTCTTCTGTAAAGAAGCAGTAGGTATCTCGCCCTTCTTGCTTTGCCCGATACATAGCAGAGTCGGCATTTTTCAGAAGCAGTTCCATATTGGTACCGTCTACAGGGTAAATGGCGATACCGAGAGAGGCCGTGACAGAGAGTTCGTGACTTTCGATAGAAAAAGCAGGTCTAATGATTTCTAAAATCTTCTGGGTAACTTGAGCAGCACCGATGCTGTCGGTATCAGGCAGGAGTAAAATAAATTCATCACCGCCCAAGCGGGAGAGAGTGTCTTCTTCTCTAATAGAAGCTTTAAGCCGTTTGCTCACGTCTCGGAGCAGTATATCACCATAGCTATGCCCGAGAGAATCGTTGATCTCTTTAAAATGATCAAGATCGAGAAATATGATAGCAAAGTGCCGGTTATTTCGTTTAGAAAGACTCAAATTGTGGTTAAAGTGCTCTTTCATATGTTCACGATTTGGTAAACCTGTTAGGGAATCAAAATTGGCCAGATAGTGTATTTTATTTTCGATCTCTTTTTTTTTGGTTATGTCTTCAGCTAAAGACATATAATGGGTGATTTGATTGTCCTTTCCGAAAATCGGGGAAATTTTAAAGGAATGAAGATATTCGCTTCCGTCTTTATTACGGTTAACCAATTCTCCATTCCATATTTCTCCTTTTATTAAGTTCGACCACATGTTGACATAAATACCGGGTGATGTTTTGTCAGACTGTAAAAAGCGGGGGTTTTTGCCAAGCACTTCTGATTGAGTATATCCGGTCATTTCACTGAAGGCTTTGTTGACGTACTCGATATTAGCATTAAGATCGGTGATAATGATAGATGTCGGGCTTTGTTCCAATGCTTGGGATAATTTGATGAGTTCGCTTTCGTTACGTTTACGTTCGGTGATGTCTCGGGTAATTCCGAGCATCATGGTGATATTCCCCTCGGAATCGTGCATCGGAACGGCATTGGTTTCGAGCCATCTGTGTGTCCCTTTGAGGCCGATGATCTCAAATTCGAATTTATCTTTTTCTCCCTGCATGATACGGTTGTGAAGGGCCATAAAATCAGCGCGATATTCGGGGAGGAGATAATCGGAAATAGAAAGTTTTTGTGCTTCTTGAAGAGTATCGGCTTCGAGTATTGCTAATCCCGCCGGATTCATCTCGAGCAGTTTCCCCTCGCGTGAAATCAGTTTGACGCATTCAGGTTCGTTGGCGATAATGGATTTTAGACGTTCTTTGGTTGCGCGCAGATTGATTTCGGCTTTTTTGCGTTCGGTAATGTCTTCCCCCGACGTCAAAAGACCGATGATATTTCCTTTCTCATCAAAAAGTGATGTGTTACGCCAAGCAATTAACCTCTCTTCGCCGCTTTTGGTGAGAATCGGATTTTCGAAATAGGTAATTCTTTCTTTATGTTCTTGCGTTAGAGAATCGGCTACTTCATCGACTTTTGTCTGGAACCGTTTCGGAAGAAAATGTTCGACCCAGTTCTTCCCTATTATCTCTTCGGCTGAGTATCCGATCACTTCGCATCCGTATTGGTTGATAAGCTTGACATTCTTATCGGTGTCGAGCACCAGAATAATGACGCCGACTATATCGAGATAGTTTTGCGTAGCAGTTTTTTCTCTTAGCAAAGCCAGTTCAATATTTTTTCGTTCGGTGATATCGTCATAGATTCCTAATACGCCGATAACTTCATCATATTGGTTGACGAGAGGGACTTTCGACGTGCTAAGCCAGATCCTTCCCCCATCCGGTGTTGTTTGAGGTTCTTCAAAAGAGAGTTTCAACTCCCTCGCATCAATGACGTGGCGATCATCGGCGCGGTACAATTCGGCTTGTTCTTTCCAGCTGAGTTGGTAATCATTTTTTCCGATTATTTCTTCAGGTGAGTTCTTTCCGGCATCTTTCGCGAATGCAGTGTTGCATCCCAAATACTCAAGCTCTTTGTTTTTCCAAAAAATTCTTACAGGGGCGGTATCGATAATTTTGGTAAGGAGAGTGTTGATGGAAAGAAGATCATTGAGCCAGCGTCTCAGCAAAACATATAAAACGGCACCGGTTGCAAATACAAAGAGAAACCCTTTTAGTAACTCCAATTCATAGATAAGAGTCGGGTTTTGAGTGAATAATTTGACTAAATACCCTGAAATTACAATCCATAATGAACCAACCGTTATATAAATCAATGAGAGTGAAAGAGGTGTTAATGAAAAATGTTTAAAAAAACGGCGTAGCAGATTTTTCAAATTCATAAATCACCATCCTTTTGATTGTATTATTGAGATTTTGAACTATTCAGTAAGAAAGAATAACATAGTTTTGTTAAATAATGGTAATTAACAGCCGTTGTCTTAATCATTTAAAGCAGATATAATTCCAATAATTTTTTGAGTTTATTTCGAGAGGAGAATACCGGATGGGAAGAGCGTTTGAATATCGCAAAGCGGCAAAAATGAAGCGATGGGGAAATATGTCGAGAGTATTTCCAAAACTGGGTAAAATCATTACGATGGCAGCAAAAGAGGGTGGGGAAGACCCCGATATGAATCCGAAACTTCGTACTGCTATTTTGACAGCCAAAGCGCAAAATATGCCAAAAGACAATATCGATGCGGCAATCAAACGGGCATCAGGTAAAGATGCTATTTCATTGGCTGAAATGAATATCGAAGGCAAAGGGCCGCACGGTGCTTTGTTTTTTGTAGAGTGTGCTACAGATAACAATGCACGTACTATTTCCAATGTTCGAACGATTTTCGGTCGTGCCAAAGGGGAAACACTCAACAATGGTTCATTGGAATTTATGTTCAGTCGTAAAGCGGTATTTCGATTTCCAAAACCGGCTATGGATTTGGAAGAACTCGAATTTGCACTCATAGATGCTGGATTGGAAAGCATTGAAGAAGAAGAGGGCGAAGTGAGTGTCTACGGTGAATACACCGCATTCGGAGCTTTATCCGCCGAACTAGAAAAAATGGGGATCACACCCGATAGTGCAGCCTTGGAGCGTATCGCAAACTCTCCGGTAGAGTTTAGTGATGAGCAAATGGCGGATATCGAAAAACTGATCGATAAGCTTGAAGAAGACGATGACGTCCAAGCGGTTTATACCAATATCGGATAACATGAATTCAAAGAGGGGGACACCCTCTTTTTCTATATTCCCAGTCTTTTTTAGAAAAAATCATTACGCTACATTCTCTTCATCACACTTTTATCACATACTTAACCACTATTGTATGGATTATATGTTATAGTAATTCCTTATAATAACCGCAGTAGGAGAGAGAATGAAGTTTTCAATGGTTACAAAAGCCGTTTTAATGACGTCTTTAATGTTCGGATCGGCAGTCACTGCTAAAGAATTCAAGGTTCTGCCGATTTTAGACAATAACTTTTGTCCAAACATACAGGTAGGGCTTTCTACCGGATATATGAACTTGAAAAATGTAAATGCTGAGGGGGCTACCGTAGGGATAGAAATTTCTCTTGACTGCCCCGTGTTCACCCTTCCATGGGATAACCTTCGACAGCAAATCATGTTGAACCATTTTAACAGTGACGGTTTGGAGATGACCAATCTCGAATTTAACCCTTATTATCTCATTAGCTTAGGCAATAATGTGGAGTGGGGATTCGGTCCGGGATTTGGTGTGATTTTTTCCAAAGCACAAAAAAGCGATACAGTATTTACTCTCCAGGCAGGAACCGGTTTGAAGTATAACATCAGCAAAGAGGTGTATACGGGCGCCGATATTCGATATCAATGGACTCAGAAAGCTGATCTCTCCGACGGATATAAAGAAGACCTTGATAATTATCGCGCACAGGTTAAAATCGGGTATCGATTCTAATCACTTCATTTTTTCCGCTCGTTCAAAGAGCGGGAAATCTATTCATCCTTATTTACTTCCTCATCCGTTTTCGAATAATGTATTTTTGCATCCATTAAAAGAGTCTTCGCGAAATGGGCTTTTGTCCCTGATGGAAAATGGGGATCTTTTAGTAGTACCGATATTTTCTTGCTCTTATTTTTTTCGATGAGTTCTTTGAGATTGCCCTCTCCCATAGCGTATGCAAAATCAGCCAGATACCACGTTCCAAACTCTTTTTTAAGACTTCTGATATAACGGATGACCGCATCGGTAGAGCGATTAATATCAAGTCGTCCGTCATTGCCTTTTTTGACCGAAAGCCCGAAGTTTTTGGCACTTTGTTTACTGAATTGCCACAAACCGGCAGTATTGTATCCTTTAGCATGAGGGTTGAATTTTGATTCTGAGTAGGGGATCATTGTAAAAAAGAGCGGAATTCCGGCTTCGCTGAATTTGGCTTCGATAGGCTTTAAATCATTTTGTGTTGCTTGATAGCGTTTATAAAGAGAGGCTATGGTTCCGCGATAATGATCCAATGTCGTGTCCAAAACCGCCGTATCGAGGATGGATTCATTACTTTCTAACGACTGAAGCGAGAGATCAATCGATTCAACATCGCTTCTTCCGAATGCACATAGGGCCGAGAATAGGATAGTGATCGCCAGGCGTATTTTCATTGTTCCTCTTCTCCTCTAATATATGAATATTTTATAATAGCCAAAAAAAGTGAAGATTTGCCTGCCGTATACAATAAATGAATCAAACAATATGATCGGGTAGACTTTGCAGATTATGGAGCCATTCGTCCCGTTTTTGCAGATGCAGCTGTGAAGGGTCAAGTTCCGTTGCCAAGTTCTCTTTTTTTGCCTTTTTTAAGAGATGACGGATTTCAGTGTCGACCCCGAATAATTTGCAATAATTGACGACTCCTGATGAAAAAGTTGTCTGTTTTTTGGATTGCAAAACTTTGAGCTGTATTTGATACGCCATTCGCAGAATATTTCCGATTCGCTCATAACGCTCCGGAAGGTTCATAAGATTTTCAAGCGTTGTTTTAATGGATACAATATCACCCCGTACGGCATACTTTTCACACAAGAGTAATTTTTCCTGCCATTTGTATTCCAGTTCCTGTGCCCAAGGGAGAATCATCAGCTCAGGATAGGAATCGAGTATATGATAGGCAGAACGCCATTGTTGATGGGTAATGGCATGATTTAGATTGGATGCCTGAGTTGAAAATTTTTTCAGCTGAGTGTATGTTTCTTCGTATTGGACAATATTGCCCAGTTCATGCAGCAATAAAGATGCCTGATCGAAAGCTTGATTTTTGAATGCTTCGATTATAGCGTTTTCCAACTCTCCCGCTTCGTTGATCAGTTGGGTGTATGAGGGGAGTTTACGCAAAATGGAATACTGCTGGGTCAAATGGTTCAAAAGATGATAATCACGCTCATGAATTGCTTTTGAATAGGTTTTCAATACATCTGAATGATGAAGTAAAAGTTGAATCATAGGGCGTTTGCTGTTTACGGATGCGAAAGGTTCAAGCTCCTTTTGTGCCTCTTTTATTTTACCGAGAAGAACAAGTTTTTGTGCTTTTGTAAAACGCTCGGTCCAAATTTTTTCCGTTTGTTTGTAAAAGGTAGTTGTTTGCAGTAGCGGAGTGGATTCAACTAATCCGTAAAAAGGGGAAAACTTTCGGCTATCAAACAGAAATTTGAGCCGTTCAATGTAAGTGAATG
The DNA here is from genome assembly GCF_028681615.1 of Sulfuricurvum sp. Classification (NCBI taxonomy): domain Bacteria; kingdom Pseudomonadati; phylum Campylobacterota; class Epsilonproteobacteria; order Campylobacterales; family Sulfurimonadaceae; genus Sulfuricurvum; species Sulfuricurvum sp. Next base: position 19,573 of record NZ_JAQUHV010000011.1, on the reverse strand, counting down.
CATTGAGTAACGGTGCGATATCTTTGGACTTGACACTTTTAAAAGGTTCTAAAAACTCTTTTGCCTGATCGATGTTTCCCTTTTCTAATGCGTATTTGGCTTTTTCCATTGCATTATCAAAGATGGATTCTAATACCCTGTACGATTCGCTCTCCCGCAATAACGGTTCTTCTTCACAAAAACGATAGGCTTCCACATAGGCATTTGAATCGATGAGTGCATCCAGCTGAGTGATCGGTTGAAGATCAAACTCATAGAGTTCTCCGTTTTGTGTTCCGACAAAGAGATGTTCGTCGGCATCTTTACACACCCAGGTAATGGGAGATTCGAGTTCAATATAGCGCTCTTTAAAAACTTTCATCGTTTCAATATTGATCAGGGTTAGGGAACGCTGTTGAGATGCTGCCAGGACATAGGGGGTAGACCCGACGTTCAAGAGGTGGACAATAGGGCCTAAAGAGGTGGAAACCCTTTGATTGGGAAATTTTTTATTTCGGGAAATCTTTAATAAAACACCGTCTTGATTCCCACTGATGAGTGCATCTTTATAAAAGACGATTGCCTGATTTTTCATCGGACCGGGATGAAACCGTTGGGTATGCGTTTGACTTCGATAATTCGTGACGACGATGTTTCCCCCATACCCTGAACTGGCAAGCAAATTATTATGAAATGCCAAGGCAGAAACGAAGTTTATTTTTGGTTTTGTGTATAGCGAACTGTATTCGGGAAATGAGTGTAATCTGGAAACCAGAGTATTGGTATCATACCTCCATAAAAGAACACGGCCTTGATCCGTACCGCACACAAAATGAGAACCGTCGGGAGAAAAAGCGATGGCTGTCGGGGATTGTTGATCCAGTTCAAAACGGTTGAGGAGCTTTTTTTGGTTCAGGTCAACAATATGCAGAACATTACTTTCCTTTGAACCGAATACCAGCCGCATATGTTTGGAATCAAAGGCATAAAGGAATTCGGAGTGTTTTGGGACGTTTAAATGGAGTATCTTTTCTTTTGTATCGGTGAGTATATTGTAAAAAAAGATTTCATGTTCGGCCGTTACGATCCCTAGCTTAGAGGATGGTAACGGCATCATGAAAGCGATAGATGATTCAAATTGCGCCAAGCGGGTTTTGAGAGGCATTATTCAATTTCTTTATCATAGAGTATCTAAGGAGTATATCATAAACGCAATATAATATTCATTTGAATCAAGATTCGCTACAATGGTGTTAAGAAGTATATGTTAAAAAGGGTGAGGCAATGCAAGCGGAAAGAAAACAGATCATTCGATATGCTTTAGACTATGATATTCAGGATATTAATACGTATTCTGGATATAAAGGTGACTTGATTGTCAAAATCGCTACCAAGGATATGAAGGCTGTTGTTGCTATCCGAAAATTTGCTATGGATTTATCGATAAAAGAAGTAGTTGTCAAACAAAATGCTCATTTGGAACAATTTGAGGTTTTTTGTGTTACTCCTGATAAAGATGTGTACCATTTAAAAACTGAAGAGATTATCGACGAGATTCATAGCGAACATCCGGTAGATCCATGGGATAGAAGTAAACTTAAATAAATCTATATTTTTGTACCGGTTAGAAAGAGGTAATCTTTTCCTGTAACGGTTACCCGGAACTTCTTTTGCTGCAAATATTTTTTACAATAGTAAATGTCTTTTACCAGTATCGACATCTCCGAGTAGGGGTAGTTCGGCGCTTTTGCACCGTAGATCATCTCTCCGCCCATCCAGCGGCAGTTTGGAAATCCCAATATTATTGCCCCTTCTTTATTCAAGTACTCTTGTACTAAAGAGGCAAAAAGTGATTTAAATTCCAACGTACTGCTTTGCAACGTCCCGATTGTGATGATGAGATCAAAACGTCCTAAATGCAGTGAAGCGAGATCGTTGATATCGTGAACATAAAAGGCGGCATTGCCCTCGTTAAACCGTTCACGTGCAACGGTGATCGCACTGTCGGAGTGGTCGATACCGATGAGGGAGAGATTCATATACTCTTCATGAGGCAGGAGTGTACGGATGAGGTCGAACTCGTCTCCCGTGTTGATCCCCAGATTCAAAATCCGTTTTCTCTCCCCGACTTTGACACTTCGCAAGGCACGCAAATAGGCGCTCAAAAATGCAGGTTCTTCGTTTTTATGGATCGCCGCGAAACGGGATGCCGTACCGTATTTTTCTTCTTTGGCTTCACTTGCGTGGAACGAGTCGCTGAGATCGAGTTTCTCATAGGTTATAGCGACGGTGTGTTCGGTAACTGTTTTGGGGGTCAGCATCCGGCAAAACAGCAGTTCCCCTAAATCACTCCATGCTTTATAGCTGCGATAGAGATAGTCGGTTCCACCAATGGTTATAGTTTCGCCCGCATAGTGTCCGCGGCCGAAGTCGGGGTTAAGGACTTCAAAAGTAAGCGTATTGTTTTCTTTGAGGGTGTTATGTGCCCATGAGAGGATATCGGTCATGGGTTCGGTTGTAAATATTTTCAAAATAGCTCCCGTGGTTGATTCCAGAATTCGAGCTGTTTTTTGCACTCATTGCTGAGGAACCGTTCCCCCTCATCGGGCGGGGCAATAAACTCAAATGTTTCACCATTTAGAGTAAAGCGTAGGGCATAAGCGTGCAGATATCCCCGTTCCTCTTTGCGCGCATCGTCGCATGCCGCGTAACGCTCATCCCCCGCGATAGGGGAACCGAGGGATTTGAGGGCGACACGGATCTGATGGGTCTTTCCTGTATGCGGTTTGATGAGGAAAAACCGCTCATGGGTTCGCAGAGCGCAACTGATAAACTGGGTGATGGCGGGATTGTCCATCGTGGTGAGGAGTTTGTAATCTCCCCGTCTGGCACTGCTCATATCCCCTTTGATCCACCCCATTTTTTTCTTCGGTTTGCGCATGCTGATCGCGAGATAGTATTTTTCGACCTCTCTGTTTTCAAACATCTTTCCAAACTGTGCCGCCGTTTCGCTTGTTTTGGCGAGGATCACCAATCCTGAGGTCATCTTGTCGAGGCGATGGACGGGGAAGAGAGGGATGCCGAGCTGTTGGCTGACTTGGACGACAAATCCCGCTTCTTCCTCGGAGTGGAAGTTTACGCCTGCACTTTTGTGGGCGATGATGAATGCGGGGTTGTCAAACACAATGCGGATAGCTTCCAAAAAGACTCTCTCGGTAAAAATTAGGTTTGTAATTGTACCGAGTATTAATATAGCGTTTACACGCATTGTTAAAAAAGAGCGCTACAATAATAAAATGTTATCAAAGGAGTCTCTTATGAAATTCAAATTAATTCTTACCTCTATGTTATTTGCTTCGTTGGCATTCGGTGCGGCGTGGGAACAAAGTACTTCAGTGCAAAATATCAAAGCGGTTGTCAGTTCCGACAAGGCGCTGATCGTCGGAAGCAATCCTGTCATGATTACCTTGAATCAGCAAAATATGCCGCTTGATAATGCCGGAGTAGAAGTCAAAGCGTTTATGCCGGCAATGCCGGGAATGCCGGCTATGGAATCCAAAGGCAAAGCGGTTGCGCAAGGGCATGGTGTCTATAAAACATCGGTGAATCTGGATATGGGCGGAACATGGCAGTTTCATATCTTCGTAACTACGAAAGAGGGAAAAAAATACCGTCTTAAAACCTCGTTGAGCCTCTAGGAACAGGGCGATGATCAAAGTTGCACTTGCACTGTCGGTTATCGCGGCACTAAGCTACGCTGAGAGTGTAGAAGCCCTAATACAGCAGGCATTGCAAAATAATCCCACCCTTATCGGCGCGCAATCACGGCTCCAGCAGAGCCGATATCAAAAAGAGATATCGAAAAATTTTGACAACCCCACTTTGTTGCTGCAGGTCAATGATATCCAGACGCGGGACATCACCAACCGCTCGATTGAACCGATGCAGTTCGAGGGAATCACATTGCAGCAGAAAGTCCCGTTTGCCGGGAAAAGGGATCTGCGGTATGAGGATGCGCAGGCGCAGGAAGTGTATGCGGGATTATCCCTGAGCCAATCTCGTGCGCTCCTCTCTAGCGAGATCAAAAAAGAGGCTTATCGTGTGTGGCAGATTGGCGAAGAGGAGCGGATTTACCGTAATTTCGAGACGATCGTCCGTCAAAACGGTGAACTCTATACCGCACTTAACTCCGCCGCTGCAGGGCGGCACATGGGGATCATGTCGTCTCAGATGGATCTTTCCCAGATCAAAATTATCCAGGCCGATTTGGCTCAGGAAAAAGAGCGCTCGTATGCGAATCTCTCGCAGCTGTGTGCAAAACGGGTTGAAAAGGTAGACGTGGATTTGAACATGGGACAGATTGAGCCGATCGAGTCGTATGAAAAATCTCTGGAAAACAATTTCGGCTACCGTGCCAAAGATGCGCAGCTCAAATCGGCAGGGGTACAGCTGCGCCAGTCACAGCTCGATGCCTATCCCGATGTAACGGTGCAGGCGGGATACAGCCGCCGGGAATCGTTTTACGATTTCTGGAATGTCGGTATCAATATACCCCTCCCCATATACGGTACGGAGTCGGTGAAAGAGCAAATCAATCGGGAAAAAGTATTGGAGCGCAGCCGTGACAAAGAGGCGGCGTATTTGCAGCTGAAATCCACGTTGCGTCAAAAATATGCGGAGATGCGCAAGGCATCCGAAGTATGGAAAGTGATCCATGATGAGAGCCTTCCGCAGCTCAATCATATGTTCGAACTCTCCGAAGCCTCGATCCGCAACGGCGAGGATCTGTTCCGTTTTACGGAGTTGCTCAAACAAAAACTGCAGCTTGAACTGCAACTTTCACGCTCCGTTGCGGCATTCTACCGCGCTCAGGCGGAACTTGATCTATTGGTAGGGAAAGAGTCATGAGATATCTTTTAGGCGTAGTGATGGTGGGAGCGGTATTGTGGGCAAAACCTGCACCGATTATCCAGCAGTTCAACGTAACGACGGTAAAAGTGAAACGTGCCGATACCACGGCAAATGTGGGGAAAAACTTCGGCTATATCAGAGCGGATGAATCTCAAGAGTCGATCATAGCACTCCGTTTTGGCGGATACGTCGAAAAGCTTCGAGCTACGGAGACCTATCAGCATATTTCCAAAGGGGAGGTGATCGCCGAGGTCTACAGCCCCGAAGTGCTGCAGGCCAAAGATGAGTACCTCAGTTCTCTCAAATACAATGCCATCCGTCCCAATCCGGGGATGGTGGAGAGTACGAAAGAGCGGCTGATCTATCTGGGTGTCCCGATGTCTGAGATAACGTCGATCGAAAAAACGGGGACGGTAGGCTCTACAACGACGGTACGCTCTCCCGTTACGGGCTATATTTTCGAGAAAAAGATAGACAAAGGCTCGGCATTCAGTGCAATGCAGCCGCTGTTTCGGGTTGTCAGACTCGATCCGATCTGGCTGGAGATGAAATTTCCTCCCGAAACGCTCGAAGCGCTTCAAAAAGTGGACTCGTACGAAATCCGTGTGACGGGATTCGAGCGTCCTTTGTATGCTAAACGGGGAAAAATCTATCCAAATTCCAACCCTTCCGAATCGACATTGACGATGCGTCTCAACCTCCCAAACCCGAGCGGGAAACTGTTTCCGGGAATGTATGCGGCGATCACGCCGATCGTGCACTCAAAAGCTGCTTTGATCGTTCCGAGCACCGCCGTAATCCGCAAAAAAGGGAAATGGTTCTGTTTCAAAAAAGGGGAGTACGAGGGGGAATATGAGCCGGTAGAGGTGAATGTGGTTCCGGTCGGAAATGACCGCTACGAGATCCGTTCTGGATTAGCCGAAGGGGATGAAGTGGTCGCGAATGCCCTCTTTATGATCGATTCGGATGCCCAGATTAACGGGAACTTTTAGGATTATGTCATGGTAGAGCGTCTGATAGAGTGGAGTCTGCGGTTTCGCTACTGGGTGATAGCGGCGGCCATCGTGCTGAGCTTGTTGTCCGTCTGGGCGATACGGCACACTCCGCTGGATGCTATCCCCGATCTCTCCCCTCCGCAGGTAATTTTGCAGCTCAAATGGAAAGGGCAAAGCCCCGAGATCATCGAAGCGCAGGGGACCTATCCGATTGTCCGTCAACTCCTCTCTCTCCCCGCGATCAAAACGGTTCGGGGGTTTTCGGGATATGAAAACGGTCTGATTTATATCATTTTTAAAGACGGTGTCGATCTGTATTGGGCACGCTCGCGGGTGCTTGAGCAGCTCTCAACCTTGCAGTCGCAGTTACCAAGATCGCTTGAAGTCTCCCTCGGACCCGATGCGTCGGGGGTAGGGTGGGTGTATGAGTACGCCCTGGTCTCCAAAACCAAAAATCTCGCCGAACTGCGTACGTTGCAGGACTATACCTACCGCTATGCCCTGCAGGGTGTTTCGGGGGTCAGCGAGGTTGCTTCGGTGGGGGGATTCGTTCCGACCTATCAGGTGACACTGAACAACGACGCTTTGGTGCGCTATAACCTCAGTGTCGGCGAAGTCGCCGCAGCGATCCGCGGGAACAACAACGACGTCGGCGGGCGGATCGTCGTTCAAAACGGGTATGAATGGATGGTGCAGGCCAAAGGGTATCTCCAAAACATCGACGCGATCAAGGATATCGTCGTCGCTACGCGCGGCGGGGTACCTGTACTGTTTTCGCAGGTGGCACGGGTCGAGAAAGTCCCCGAAAACCGCCGCGGCTATGTCGATCTGAACGGTCAGGGCGAAGTCGTCGGGGGGATCGTCGTCGTCCGATACGGCGAAGACGTCTACCGTGTCATTCAGCGGATACGGGAGAAACTCGATACAATCCATGTCGCAGGGGTCGAAGTCGTTCCCGTATATGACCGCTCCAACCTGATCCAATCCGCTATCGCGACCCTCACGACGACGCTCGAGCATGAAAGCTTGATCGTCATCGCTGTTATTGCCCTCTTTTTGCTCCATCTGCGCAGCGCGCTGATCGTGTTGATTATCCTGCCGCTCACCATTGCGATCACCTTTTTGCTGATGAAACTCTTCGGGATCGGCTCGAACATTATGTCGCTGGGGGGAATCGCTATCGCGGTGGGGACGATGGTCGATGCGTCGATCATCATGATCGAAAATGCCCATAAGGTACTGCTGCAGCGCGAAAGTGAATCGGGGACCCTTACCACGGCACAGCGGCTTGATGCCGTGTTGTACTCGTCGAAAATGGTGGGGCGTCCCATCTTTTTTGCACTGGCGCTGGTCGTCGTATCGTTCTTGCCTATCTTTGCCCTTCAGGGGCAGGAGGGATTGCTCTTTACCCCTCTGGCGTTTACCAAAAGTTTTGCAATGGGGGTCGGAGCGCTCCTCTCGGTGACCCTTGTTCCGGTACTGATCTATCTGATCGTGCGGGGGCGCATCCTCTCGGAGCAGGCGAATCCGGTGAGCCGTTTCTTCATCTGGGTTTATCATCCGATCCTTCTGGCGTCGATGAAATTTCGCTATCTGCTCCTGGTTATGGTCATTGTCGCCTTAGGGTATACGGTGTTTGTCTATCGCACGTTGGGGTGGGAGTTTATGCCGATGATGGATGAGCAGACGCTGATGTACATGCCCGTCACCCAAAGCGGTGTCAGTATCGATCAGAGCAAACAGCTGACCCAGTATACCGATTCGGTCATCAAAAGCTTCCCTGAAGTGCAGAGCGTATTCGGTAAAGGGGGGCGGGCGGACAGTGCGACCGATCCCGCTCCGCTGGGAATGATCGAGACGATTATCACCCTCAAACCCAAAGATCAGTGGCGGGAGGGGATGGGTACCGAGAAATTGCAGCAGGAGCTTGATAGCGCCTTGCAGGTTCCGGGGCTGGTCAACTCCTGGACTTATCCGATCCGTGGGCGGATCGATATGCTCCTCAGCGGTATCCGCACCCCGCTGGGGATCAAACTCTACGGGGATGATTTGCCGACCTTGCAAAAAACGGCGCGCGAGATCGAAAGCCGCCTGCAGAAGCTCCCCTCAACCCAGAGCGTTTTTGCCGACCGCAGCGACAGCGGGTACTACATCGATATCGACATCGACGAAGCGGCATTGGCGCGCTATAACCTCCGCAAAGAGGCGTTGCTCGATTACACCTCCGCCGCGATCGGCGGAATGGGATTATCCACGATGTACAAGGGACGCGAGCGCTACAGCGTCAGTCTCCGCCTCGAAGAGGACGAGCGCACCTCTTTGGATGCGATTCGCTCTATCCTGATCAAGACGCCGCTGGGTTACGCACCTCTCTCGACCTTTGCCCGTATCGATTACCGCGAGAGTGCCGCGATGATCAAGAGCGAAAAAGCGCGCCCCGTCGCCTATGTCTACATCACACCAAAAGAGGGGGTGAGTGCCACGGCGTATAAAGCCGAGGCACAAAAACAGCTCGCATCGCTCAAACTCCCGGAAGGGTACACCTATGAGTGGGCAGGGCAGAGCGAATATCTCGAATCGGCGCTCAATACCCTGATGTGGATCGTCCCTGCCGTACTCGTCCTGATCATCGTCCTCATCTATCTGGCACTGCGTGAGTGGGTTTCGACGTTGATCGTCCTCTCGATGCTCCCATTTGCGCTGCTCGGCGGTGTCCTCTATCTCAAGTGGCTGGCTTTCAACATCAGCGTTGCCGTTATCGTCGGATTCTTGGCACTGCTCGGGGTTGCGGCGGAGACGGCGATTGTGATGATCGTCTATCTGCACGAGAGTATCGAAACCCGTATCCGAGGCGGTGTCGCTATGGATAAAACAGCCCTCAATGAGGCGATTTACGAGGGGGCAGTCAAACGGGTACGCCCGAAACTGATGACGGTTTTCGCGATCCTTGCGGGGTTGCTGCCGATCATGTACAACCACGGAGTGGGGAGCGAAGTGATGCAGCGGATCGCCGCTCCGATGATCGGCGGTATCGTCACCTCGGCGGTGGTCAGTCTCATTTTGATCCCGATTTTGTATCAAATGGTGATGCAGCGAAAGCTGCAGCGAGGTGAACCGCTTTTATAAGGGAGATACTATGGAAAAAGACGTTGTCTGCGGGATGGAGGTTTCACCCTCTACCCCCTACAAAAGCGATTACAAAAACCGACACTACCTTTTTTGCTCCGCGCATTGTCAGCATAAATTCCAAGAACATCCCGAACACTACCTCACCACCGAACCCTCCATCCCATCGTGCCCCACTGGCAGCTGCGCGATCGATACGGCAATCTATACCTGCCCGATGCATCCCGAAATCGAGCAAAAAGGGCCGGGAAACTGTCCGAAGTGCGGTATGGCGCTTGAACCGAAAACCCTGCAGGTTGAAGAAGATACCACCGAATACGATTCGATGTTGCGCCGTTTTTGGCTCAGTACGCTCTTCGCCTCTGCCGTCTTTATCATCGCGATGGGTTCAATGTTCCTGCCGCAGACGTTTTCCGCATTCATCAGCCCCAAAATACGCCAATGGGTCGAGATGATCCTCTCTATTCCTGTCGTATGGTGGGGGGGATCGATCTTTTACGTCCTCGCGTGGGAGTCGATCCGCAATCGCAGTCTCAACATGTTCACCCTTATCGCTCTGGGGACGGGGAGTGCCTGGTTTTACAGCGCCGTTGCCGTCTTATTCCCCGCGATTTTTCCGGAAAATCTATCCATGGATGGGGTCATCCCCGTCTATTTTGAAGCCTCATCGGTCATTACTGCATTGGTCTTGCTGGGGCAGGTGCTGGAGCTTCGCGCCCGCAGCCGTACCAACGACGCGATCCGACTCCTCCTCGGCCTCTCCCCAAAAAGCGCCCATCGTATCAACGCTGATGGGAGTGAAGAGGAGGTTTCTATCGAGTCGATCGTGATCGGCGATCGCCTCCGTATCCGACCGGGTGAGAAGATTCCGGTGGACGGTATCGTCATCGAGGGGGAGAGCCATGTGGACGAGTCGATGGTGAGCGGCGAGCCGATCCCGCTCTCCAAAAAATCGGGTGACCGCCTTGTCGGTGCGACGATCAACACCACCGGAGGTCTCGTCATGGAGGCGCAGAGGGTAGGTGAGGATACGCTCCTCTCCCAGATCGTCTCGATGGTATCACAGGCGCAGAGAAGCCGCGCCCCGATCCAGAAAACAGCTGATCGGGTATCGGGGTATTTTGTCCCCGCGGTCATCGCTATCAGTCTCCTCACCTTTATCCTCTGGTACTTTTTCGGCCCCGAACCCTCGCTGGGGTATGCTCTGGTCAATGCAGTGGCGGTGCTGATCATCGCCTGTCCGTGCGCTCTGGGGCTGGCCACCCCGATATCGATCATGGTGGGGACGGGCAAAGGGGCGACGATGGGCGTCCTCATCAAAAACGCCGAGGCGCTGGAGATGATGGAGAAGGTCGACACCCTCGTCGTCGACAAGACGGGGACTCTCACCGAGGGGAAACCCAAACTCGCAACGGTCATTGCCATAGATGGGTGGGAAGAGAGTGACGTTATCCGATTCGCCGCCTCGCTGGATAGGGGGAGCGAACACCCTCTGGCACGCGCGGTCGTGAACGGCGCGCAGGAGCAGGGGCTGAATTTGAGCGAAACGGCTCAGTTTGCCTCCCTAAGCGGCAAAGGGGTCACGGGGGTGATCGAGGGACGGAAGGTCGCCCTCGGAAATATCCGACTTATGGAAGAGCTGGGGGTTGATGGCTCAGGTCTCTCTGCGGAGGCGGATACTCTGCGCCGCGAGGGGATGAGTGTGATGTTCCTCGCCGTCGATAACGCCCTTGTCGGGATACTCGGGGTCGCCGACCCGATCAAAGCAACCACCGCGCAGGCGATCCGTGATTTACACGAAGAGGGGATCACCGTCGTGATGCTCAGCGGAGACAGCCGTATTACCGCCGAAGCGGTCGGAGCCAAACTCGGGATCGATCGGGTGGAGGCAGAGGTGCTTCCGCAGCAGAAAGCTGACGTCATAAAACAGCTCCAAAGCGAGGGGCATATCGTTGCGATGGCGGGGGATGGGATCAATGATGCTCCGGCCCTCGCTCAAGCGCATGTAGGGATCGCGATGGGGAGCGGAACCGATGTGGCGATGGAGAGTGCGGGGGTCACCCTCGTTCAGGGGGATTTGCGGGGGATTGTCCGCTCCCGCCGACTCAGCCGTGCCACGATGCGCAACATCCGCCAAAACCTATTTTTCGCCTTTGTCTATAACAGCTTGGGGGTGCCGATAGCGGCGGGAGTGCTCTATCCCTATTTCGGGATACTCCTCTCACCGATGATCGCCGCCGCGGCGATGAGTTTCAGTTCGGTGTCGGTTATTACGAATGCATTGAGGTTGAGGGGTGAAAAATTATAAAATTTTTACTCTTCAGAAAATGTCATATTTGATTTTGCTAATATCCAATAGAGAGGAAATTCAGAAAGAAGTCCACAGTGTTTGCAATAAATACGTTCATGCAGATAAAATTCTGTAGCATTGTGTTTTCCAATTTTTAGTTTTGAATTACAATGAATACAATTTAGAAGATTTCCTAATTCTTTTTGAAGCATACGACTAACATTTTGTGATCGGCCATCTAAAAATAATGCTTCGTAACATCCCATTGTAGTAAGTATTAAATGATCAATTGTTTTTTTGTTTGCACTTTGAATTCGATTGAAGCACTCTAATGTGACTTGTGAAATATAAAGCATTATATAGGGTAGTTTTGCATGTAGAAATTCATAAAAATCATCATTTAATGGGTTTGAAAAGATAAAATTTAGTGAGTAATCTTCTGTTTTGAGTAACTCTCCTTGAGAAGTTGTTAAGTGTGTCGCACGTTGCCAAGTTGGTTCAAATCCATTTTCATGATTTTTTGAATATATAATATTCCATAATAAATCGGGATCAAATGCTGTCTTTACATGAAGTTTTGAAATAGCTTTATTTATGAGTTCTAATCTGAATTCTTTGGATATACCGCTAAAACTATTATGGTTGTTAGCTTCAAAGCGTGAGATAAAATCATCTTCATCAGCAAGTATCCATGAGAGAAATAGTAAGTGTTCTTTTAATGGCTTACGTAAAAGAGAAAATGCAACAGAAAATTTGCGTTTTTCAAAACAGCTAAAGGATTCGTATAAAAAATTGAGCATATCTGATGTAAGCCCCATAATAGAATGACTTATAATATGATGTTTATAAGGTTCTAAAAGTTCATTTTTTTTCATAAAATCTAAAATTTCAAAATCTTCAAAATCTTTTCCATTTTCATTAATTGCATTCTCAAATGCATTTATAACGGTATTATGAACATCACTTTTTTCATATTCGAGTAGAAGGTGTACAAGTTTATCATGAAGAAAAAAGCAAAACTCGTGTGCAGCCCAGTATTTAGAGGGAATTAATGCTAAGCGGTGCTCTTCAAGTATACCAATTGATTGCATCGTTTAAATCCTAAATGAAGTATATACTTTTTGTATTTTTGGATATCTTAGCGTAAACTATTCAAATTAATTTATAGTATATTTATTCGTAAGGTTTTCTCATGACCACCATCACCGACAACATGGATGTATTCGCCGAGAAGTTCGAGGGTATCGATCTGCACGGAAAAAAGATCACCAAAGCCGAATTTGACGACTGCACCTTCGTCTCCTGCGATTTCAGCGAAACCTTTTTCTCCTCCTGCAAATTCACCGAATGCCGTTTCGAAAACTGCAACCTGAGCCTCATGAAGCTGACGAATACCAAAATGAGCGATGTCGATTTCGTCTCGTGCAAGATGATCGGGATAGACTGGACGATGGCGGATTGGAAGAGCCTTCTCAATGCCGATCCGCTCCGCTTTCGCGAATGTATCCTAAATGACAGCAATTTCTTCGGTCTGAATCTGGAGGGTTTAGTGATGCGGGAATGTCGAGCCAAAGAGGTCGATTTTCGCAATGGGTCGTTTCAAAAAGCGGACTTTAGCTTGAGCGATTTCAAAGGGGCGCTGTTCGGCAATACCCATCTGGAAGAGGCAAACTTTACCGATGCTTCCAATACCTCTATCGATCTTCGCTCCAACCATCTCAAAGGGGCGATTTTCAGCCGCTACGAAGCGCTCTTTCTGCTCGAATCGATGGGGATCGTGCTGGTCGATTAGTCTGAGAGCAATTGCGCGTCGATAAGGCGGTATTCTCCCGCCTTCAAATCCCCAAGTGTGAGGTTGCCGAAGCTTGAGCGGTGCAGGGCGGTGACATGGTTCCCGACCGCGGCAAACATACGCCGTACCTGATGGTAGCGTCCCTCGACGATTTCGAGCTTCACATGGGTTGGATCGATCACTTCGAGTTTTGCGGGAAGGCACGGCGTTTTTTCACCGTTAAGCATCAACGTCCCCGAAGCGAAGATTGTGCCTTCGTCCCCTTTGAGAGGGCGATCAAGTGTGGCTTCGTAGACTTTGGGCACTTTGTGTTTGGGGGAGGTGAGGCGGTGCAGCAGCGCGCCGTCATCGGTGAGGAGCAGTAAACCGCTCGTCTCTTTATCTAACCGTCCGACGGTGGAGATTTTCGGATCGCGCAGACGCCACCGTTCCGGCAATAAATCATAGACGAGGCGACCCTCTCCATCGTCATGGCTACAGACATATCCAATAGGCTTGTGCATCAAAATCACCATTCCTGAGGGGGGATCGAGAGGTTCGCCCTCATAGAGGATTTCGTCATGGGAAACTTTGGTATTGCTTTTAAGGGGGAGGTTGAGGGTATGGGTGATGATCCCCTCCCGCAGCAGCATCGCAACATCCTTGCGGGTGCAGTAGCCCAGTGAGGAGAGGAGCTTGTCCAGACGGAGTTTAGAACTCACTCAACTTTTCCTCATATTCGGCTTCGATCCGTGTGATCTCATCACTCGCGATCTCGAGCCGCTCGAACAGCTCTTCGATCATCTTCTCATCCTCGCCTACCTGCTTGGAGAGTTCGAGGAGTTTGGAGGTCTCTCCCTGATTCGAATAGGTCGTTAGAAGTTCATGAGAGGCTTTGAGCTTCTCTTCGAGCTTCATGATCGTCCCCTCACAATGATCCACCTCTTTTTTAAGCGGGCTGAGGAGTTTGGAGCGCTCCTGAATCAATGCGGAACGCTGCTGTTTGTTCTCTTTTTTATTGACGTTTTGGGTCACTTTGGCGGGTTTAGGGGCGTCGGTGATCTCTTCGTCCCATCCGATTTTCTCCAAAAACTCATCGTATCCGCCGTCGAAAAACTCCGCGTTCCCCTCACGGAAGATGATGAGCTGATCGGCAAGCTCGCGAAGCAGCATCTCGGAGTGGGTGACGATGACGACGGAACCCTCAAACCGCTTCAGCGCGTCGCAGAGCGAATCGATCGATTGCATATCAAGGTGGTTGGTCGGCTCATCGAGGAAGAGGAGGTTGGCAGGGGTAGCGATGATTTTGCCCAGCATGACACGGCTGCGTTCTCCCCCTGAGAGGATGCTGATCTTTTTGTCGGCATCGTCGCCACTGAACATCATCGTTCCGCAGATACCGCGGATACGGACATTTTGCAGGGTATTGTCGGCACTTTGAATCTCTTCGGTGATCGTGCGGTTTTTGTCGAGACGGTCGATGTTCGTTTGACCGAAATGGGCGATAGCGGTAGAGGGGTGAGAAATGATCTCGCCGCTCGGTGTCAAAACCCCTGCAAGGGTGTTGAGAAGGGTTGATTTACCCTTACCGTTTTTCCCGATGATGGCGAGGCATTTTTTCGCCTCCAGCGCAAAGGAGATATTACGAAAGAGTAGCTCGTCCGGTGTATATCCGAAAGATAAATCTTTGACCTGCATGATGACTTTGGCGGGGGTGGGTTTGTAGGAGAATGAAAAGGAGAGGTCTTTCTCCCCCTCCAAATCTTCCATGATACCCATTTTATCCAGCTCTTTTTGCTTGGATTGTGCGAGGGTTGCTGTGGATGCACGGGCTTTGTTGCGGGCGACGAAATCTTCCAGCTCGGCACGTTTCTTGTCGTGGTTGATCTTGGTCTTGACGTAAAGTTCATCTTCCAGCGCCTGATTGGCGTAATACTTGCGGGTATCCCCTTTGATAATACTGACACATCGTCGGCGCAATCCCATCGTATGGGTCGTGACCGAGTCCATGAAATCGCGATCATGGGTGATGAGGATGACCTCCCCCTCGAAAGATCGGATAAACGACGCCAGCCAGCGCAGAGAGACGATATCGAGGTAGTTGGTCGGTTCATCGAGGAGGAGCAGATTTGGCTCGGTGACGAGGAGTTTGACGAGGTTGAGGCGTATCTGATATCCTCCCGAAAAACTGAGAGGATCTTTTTCCAAATCGTCTTGCGTAAATCCCAGACCGAAGAGGATCTTTTCGACCCGATAGACCTCATGCTCCATATCCCCTGTGAGAACGGAGGCACACTCTTCACGGACGGTTTTATGGGTGAAGTGGAGGTGCTGGCGCAGCGTTCCGATACGGTAGTTTTTCGGGATGATGATTTCGCCGCTGTCATAAGGCTCTTCGCCGAGGATGATTTTAAAAAGGGTCGATTTTCCCGTCCCGTTGCGTCCGACGAATCCGACTTTATTTCCGGCATTCAGTTTAAGCGAGAGGTTTTCAAACAGGACACGTGTCCCGTAGCTTTTGGTGAGATTGTTGATTTGAATCATGAGAGTGGTGCTTATTCCTCTATTTTATGAGGAAGTTTACCGGGCATTGCCTCTTTGTTTGCGAGCAAATCTTCCATTTGACGTTTTACTTTGTCGTAACGAAACTGCTCTTTAAAGCCGTTGATACGTCCTCCGGCCGCATTGGGATGTCCACCGCCGCCGACCCATTCGCCCGCCATCATCGCAACATCGACCTGATCGTGTCCGCGAAGGCTCATGGTCCCTCGCGTACCGACATCGACGATAAAATCATAATCCGGGTATGCGGTGACAAAGCCGTTTCCGATGATCGAAGTATTGCCCAGGCCGTAGCTCAAAAATCCGCGCCATCCTTTGTAATAGATCGTCATTTGAGAACGTTTGGTTCCCAGCAGCTCAACGATGTATTTGGTCGAGAGGTTGTCGAGGGTGTCGTCTACGCCGTCTTTGAAAAAATCTTTTTTCATTTTATGGAGTGCTTCATCGAGAACGATGTTGGCATTGGGTAGATATCGCATGGTAGCGGCATGTTCGAGCATGGCGAGTTTGTAGGCACGGTCTTCATCCGCGAACATAACGCGGCTGAGCTCTTTGGCGTCAGAAATGAGGCGCATACATACTTTTCCGTACTCAAAATCATCTTTTTCGTCCTGATGCCACAGATCGACGGCATTGACGACTTTGACGAATGCCTCAAGCCACCCGCCGCCGCTCAACCCGTAATGCTCCATCGCGTATTCGTAAACGATTTTCGTCGCACATCGCTCGGTATCCAGATAATACCACGGATACTGTGCCGCCGTATCCTTTCCGCTGCCGTGATGATCGAGAAGGGTGATCGTGATATTCCAACCCCCTTCATTGAGGCGGTTGACCTCATTGTTAAGCCATCGTGCTTCATCAGGATAGAGGTTAAGGTCGCTGATGAGGATGGTTGCCGTTTGCTTTGTTTTTTTGAGGGCATCGATTATCTCTTCGAGACGATCCATCACTTCGGCACCGTAGTTAGCGTTGTAGCTGATCATCGTGTGTTGCGTTTGCGCCATGACAAGCTGACAGCTGTAGCCGTCTAGATCGATATGCGAGAGGTGGTAAATGGTTTTTTTCATGTCTATCCTATTTGGTGTCTAAAGTGATGGAACCGAGAACTTCGAATTTGGCGTTCGAATCGATTTCGGCATGGGAGAGGGTGACGATATCGAGGCTGAACCGCTCGTAAATTTCGGCTAACGGGCGGCGAAGTTTCGGATCGACGATAATAATGATCGGAGATATCCCTTTTTGGAGAATTTCGGTTGCTTTTAAGCTGGTGGCTTGGATAAGTCCGTTGATCTCGCCTACATTCAGTAAAAGCTGACGTACTCCGTCGCGCTCTTGGGATTTTTCCAGCATGCGCTGTTCGCTCATCGTATCAAAGGTCAAGAGTTTTATCGACCCGTCGGGACTGGTGTAAAGCTGCGTGATAATACGTGAAAGTTTGGCACGGACGTGTTCTGTGATGATATCGACGCTTTTCGTGTATTCGGCGACATCGGCCATCGTCTCTAAAATCGTAATCATATCCTTAAGAGGGATCCGCTCATGCAGCAATGCTTTGAACACCCGTTGAATCAAACCGATATTGGCGACTTTGAGCAGGTCGTCCACGACAACCGGATAGTCTCCTTTGATCTTTTCGATAAGGGTTTGAGTCTCTTGCCTTGTGAGGAGCTCTTCGGCGTGTTTTTTGACCAGTTCGCTCATATGCGTCGAGATAACCGTTGCCGGGTCGACGACGGTGTACCCGTTGATAATCGCATCGTCTTTTAGCTCCGGTGCGATCCAGAAAGCATCCAACCCGAAGGCAGGCTCTTTCGTCGGCTCTCCCTGAATCTCTCCGATGGCCATCCCGCTGTCCATTGCCAGATATCGGTCGGGCTGGATCATGCCGTCTCCGATATTGACTCCCTTCAAGAGGATTTCGTATTGGGTAGGTTTGAGATGGAGATTGTCACGGATACGTACCTGAGGCATTAAAAATCCGAAATCGGAGGCGATTTTGCGGCGCATACTGCGGATACGTTCCAATAAATCTCCCCCCTGTGCGCTGTCGGCGAGACGGATAAGCTGATAGCCGAGGGTGAGTTCGAGCATCTCGATTTTGAGGATATCTTCGAGTGCGGCTTCTTCCTCTTTGGCGATCTCTTCGTTGGATTTTTTACGCGGTGCACTCTGTGCGGCACCCTCTTCGGTGTCTGCCTCGGCCCCCGGTATCCCTTTTTTCTTAACAAGAGGGGCAGAGGTGAGGACGAGGTCCCCTTTTTCGTATTTGTGAAGAGCGTATCCCAATCCGGCAAATACCAATCCGACAAATCCCATCGAAATGGTAGGAAGACCGGGAACCGCCGCAAACATGATCATGATAAATCCGACGATAATCATGATACGGGCATTCCCCATCAGCTGCTTGATACTTCCTTCGGCAAAGTTTCCTTCATCATTGGATGCGCGGGTAATCATAATACCGGTAGCGGTAGAGATTATGAGAGCCGGGATTTGGGAGACGAGACCGTCCCCGATGGTCAGAATCGTATAGGTCTGTGCACTTGCGGAAACATCGAGATTGAACTGAAAAATCCCGATTAAAAATCCGCCGATAATATTGATCATCGTAATGATGATCCCTGCAATCGCATCCCCTTTGATGAATTTTCCCGACCCGTCCATCGCTCCGTAGAAATTGGCATCCTGCAAAATTTCGGCACGGCGTGATTTAGCCTGTTTTTCATCGATCAGACCGCTGTTGAGATCGGCATCGATGGCCATCTGTTTTCCGGGCATCGCATCGAGCGTAAAACGTGCCGCGACTTCGGCGACGCGGTTTGACCCTTTGGTTACAACCATAAAGTTGATTAAAACCAAGATACTAAAGACGATCACCCCGATAACGTAGTTCCCTCCGACGACGAAATTTCCGAAACTGGTGATGATGTCACTGACGGCCTGAGGCCCTTCGTGCCCGTGGCTGAGAATCATACGCGTTGTCGCGATGTTCAGCGAGAGCCTAAAGAGGGTGATGACCAGTAGCAGTGTCGGAAACGTCGTCAAATCGGTCGGTTTCGGGATATAAAGAGAAATCAGTAAGATGAGGACCGAAAGGGCGATAACGACCGCGAGAAGCAGGTCGAGCAGGGCGCTGGGCAACGGGACGATAATGATGGCCAAAATCGCCATAACAAAAAAGACGACACTGAGGTCACGTGAGGCGAAAATAGCCGATAATACCGATTTTACATCGGGTGTTTTATTTTTTGCTTTTGCCAAGCATCACTCTTCTAAAATGGCTTCAAGGGTAAGAATGCCTAAAAACGCATCCACTTTTCCCTGTAATCGGTTTAAAAACGGCCAGAGTCCGCAACTCATCGCTTTATTGGAGGGGCAGTCATCCTGAGACGGGGAACAGCTGAATACGGCGGGACTTTTTCCCTCTGCGGCCTCCATCACTTCGAGGACGGTGATTTCGCTGCTTTTACGGGCGAGTTCAAATCCCCCGTTGACCCCTTTATAGGAGTTGAGGATTCCCTGACGTGCGAGGGACTGGAGAATTTTGGCTAAAAAGCTTTTGGAAATGTTGAGCTCTTTGGAGAGGGTATCTGCATCGAGAGCATGACCCGCTTTTGCCAAAACGATGAGCGATAATAAGGCATATTCGCTGGCACGGGTCATCAACATGGTTTACTCCTTCTCTACATTGGAAAATATTATAGCCAAATCTACATTAAAGGGGATTTTCGTGCTTTTCTTTGATATCCAGAAAGAGGGAAAAGTTATCGAAAAAAAGATCAACGATTTTAGGATCAAAATGTTTTCCACGTTCAGATTTAATATGGGCAAATATATCATTTAGTGGCCATCCTTTTTTATAAGCTCGTGTACTACTGATAGCATCGAGTACATCTGCAAATGCTACGATACGGCCAAAAATATGAATTGCTTCTC